>JANLFW010000002.1:11992-124272 GCA_024653305.1 Candidatus Acetothermia bacterium
GGCTTCCTGAGCGCGCGGAAACGGAAGGCGCTCCTTGGGCTCCTCCACAAGATCCCAAACACGAACGTGGACTTGGTCCCCGCTGTGGGACCGCTGGTTCGAGGGATCCGCTCCCAGGCAGCTTTATCTCAAGCGCAGCTTGCAGGGATAATCGGAAGATCCCAGCCGGTGATCGGCCTTTACGAGAGAGACCTGCGCAACCCCAGCCGGGATGCAGCCAAAGGGTTGCTTCAGGTCGCGCAGGCTGTGGGGGACAAGGCCGCTTTGGCCACGTTAAGACGGCGCCTTGGGGTCCACTGGAGCAAGGTCAAGGAAGTCCTCGAGGTACCTTATGGCCGTCCTTTCGTGTACGACATAAGCGTGGAGGAGGACGAGAACTTCCTCGCCGGCCGGGGTGGGCTTTTTGTCCACAACACCTTCACCATTGCCCACGTGATCCAAAACGTGCAGAAGCCCACCCTCGTCATCGCCCACAACAAGACCCTCACCGCCCAGCTGTATGGGGAGTTCCGCGAGCTGTTTCCGGACAACGCCGTGCACTACTTCGTGTCCTACTACGACTACTACCAGCCGGAGGCGTACATCCCGCAAACCGACACCTACATCGAGAAGGACGCCCAGATCAACGAGGAGATCGACCGCCTGCGCCATGCCGCCACGTCGTCGCTTCTGGAGCGGCGGGACGTGATCGTGGTCGCCTCGGTGTCCTGCATCTATGGCCTCGGGTCCCCCCAGGACTACGCGGCCCTCTCCGTCGCCCTGGAGGCGGGCCACGAGTACGACCTCGATGAGGTGCTGCGCCAGCTCGTGATGCTCCAGTACCGAAGGAACGAGCTCGCGTTCGAGCGGGCCACGTTCCGCCTACGCGGGGACGTGCTGGAGATCATTCCCGCCTCGGAGGAGGTGGGGTACCGGATCGAGTGGTTTGGGGATGAGGTGGAGCGGATCTCCGCCATCGACCCCCTCACCGGCGACGTCCTCGCCGAGCGGGCCCGGGTCACCATCGCCCCAGCCACCCACTACGTGACCCCGGAGGAGCGGCTGCGGCAGGCCCTCGCGGGGATCGAGGCCGAGCTTGAAGAAAGGCTGGCCGAGTTCCGCCGGGCCGGCAAGCTCCTCGAGGCCCAGCGCCTGGAGCAGCGGACCCTGTTCGACCTGGAGATGCTCAGGGAGATGGGGTACTGCCCGGGGATCGAAAACTACTCCCGGCACCTGGACGGCCGCCAACCTGGGGAACCCCCGTGGACGCTGCTCGACTACTTCCCGCCCGACTCCCTGGTGGTGATCGACGAGTCCCACCAGACGGTGCCCCAGATCCACGGGATGTACCACGGGGACCGATCGCGGAAGGAGACGCTGGTGGAGTACGGATTCCGGCTACCGTCCGCCCTGGACAACCGGCCGCTTGGGTTCGAGGAGTTCGAGGCCCGCATCCGCCAGGTGATCTTCATGTCCGCCACCCCCGGTCCCTACGAGCGCCGGGTATCGGAGAAGATCGTGGAGCAGATCGTGCGCCCCACTGGCCTCGTCGACCCGGAGGTGGAGGTGCATCCGGTGCAGGGGCAGATCGACCACCTCTTGGGCGAGCTCAAGCGGGTCACCGAGCGGGGCGAGCGGGCCTTGGTCACGACGTTGACCAAGCGCATGGCCGAAGACCTCACGGACTATCTCGTGGAGCTGGGGATCCGCGCCCGGTATTTGCACTCGGAGATCGAGACCCTGGACCGGGTGGAGATCCTCCGCGACCTGCGCCTGGGCAAGTTCGACGTCCTGGTGGGGATCAACCTCCTCCGGGAGGGGCTCGATCTCCCCGAGGTGTCGCTCGTGGCGATCCTCGACGCGGACAAGGAGGGGTTCCTCCGCTCCGCGACCTCGCTCATCCAGACCATCGGCCGTGCCGCCAGGAACGTGCGGGGCAAGGTGATCCTCTACGCGGACGAGGGCACCGACGCCATCCGCGAAGCGGTGGACGAGACGAACCGGCGGCGTCGGATCCAGAACGAGTACAACCTACGCCATGGGATCACTCCCCAGACGGTGGAGAAGGAGGTGCGGGACATCCTGGCCGAGCTCCACGGCCGGCAGGCGGAGCCGGTGCAGGTACCGAAGGCCCCGGAGAAGCTCCCGCGGGACGAGCTGGCCGGGCTCATCCGTGCCCTGGAGCGGGAAATGCGCGCGGCGGCCGAGCGTCTGGAGTTCGAGCTCGCCGCCGCGTATCGGGACAAGATCCGGGAACTGCGCCGCCTGCTCTAGCGCCGAAGCCCCCGCCTTAACCCGCTTCTTCCCAGCCTTTCCGCTGTCGTCCTCGCGTCGCGCGCCGACCGCCCGTGGTGCCTTCGGCGAACCCGGGCATAAAGTTCGTGCTAGGTTCAATCCGAGCCACGGCGTGGGCAATGAGCCGGGCCGCGTTCTCGAGATCGGAGAGGGACACGATCTCGCACGGGGAGTGCATGTACCGATTGGGGATGGAGACGAGGGCGGTGGCGACCCCGGCCCGGGTGAGCTGGATCGCGTTGGCGTCGGTGCCGGTGCCGCCCGGGGCTGGCTCCACCTGGTACGGGATCTTCTCCTTCTCCGCCGTGTCCACGAGGAGATCAAACAGCCTTGGGTTGATGTTCGCCCCCCGGGCGATGACCGGGCCCTTGCCGAGCCGGACCTCCCCGAGCCGCTTCTTCTCCCCCTCCGTGCCCGGGGTGTCCGTGGTGTGGGTCACGTCCACGGCGATCCCCACCAACGGGTCGATCCCGAACGCGCTGGTGTGGGCCCCGCGCAGCCCGATCTCCTCCTGCACCGTGGCCACGGCGAACACCGCCGCCTTGGGCTTAAGCCCCTTGACCAAGCGCAACGCCTCTAGGGCGACGAAGGCGCCGATGCGGTCGTCGATGCCCCGGGCCACGAGGAGGTCGTCGTTCAGCCGTTCCGGGCCGTAAGCGAGCACGACCGGATCCCCGATCGCCACGCGCTTCTGCGTCTCTTCCTTGGACGCAGTGCCGATGTCGATCCACAGGTCCTCGGGCCGGACCACCTTCTTGCGCTCCTCGTCCTCCAGAAGGTGGATCGGCTTCCGCCCGATGACGCCGAGCACCCGGCCGCTCTTGGTCTGGATCCATACCCGCTGGCCGGGCAGCATCTGGGAATCCCACCCCCCGATCGCGCGCACGTACAGGTACCCATGGTCGTCGATGTGGGCCACCATGAGGCCGATCTCGTCCATGTGTCCGGCGAGCATGACCCGCGGGGAGCCAGCCTCGTGCACGACGGCGAACGCGTTCCCGTGGAGGTCACCCCAGGTCCGCTCCGCGAACTTCGCCGCCTCCTCTCGCCAGACCCCGGCCGCCTCGGCCTCGAACCCCGATGGGCTAACCGTGGCCAGGAACTGTTCCAGGAACCCGATCTTGCCCTTGTCCATTGATCCGACCTCCGTTGGTTGTAAATTCTAACACCGTCGAATGGCCAGGAAAAACCGCGCCCCCGCAGGTCCCTTCCATCAACAGGTGAGATGGAGCATTGCGCACACGCGCTTCGCCCGGGCGAGATCGTTGTAGGCGTCCACGGCCTCGGCCGTCTTCACGGCGAGGAGCTCGATTCCCCGGTCGGCAAGCAGCCACGCCACCTCGGCAGTGACCTGGAGGAGGCCGGAGTGGCCGGTGCCCACGATCAGGAGCTCAGGCCGCTCGGCGAGGGCGTCCTGAATGTCCTCCGGGTGGACGCGGTGCCCCTCCCGGCGCCGCCATTCTCGGACCGCGGTCTCCAGGATGGCGAGATCGTGGTGGTAGGGAACCCCGTCCACCTCAATCCGCCCGAATCGGTAACCGGTAAGCCTCATCACCATCACCCCTGATCCATGATAAAAGGTGAGGGGGAAGCATGGGGTACACTCGTCCCATCCAGACCCAAGGAGGACCAGGATGAAGCCCATTCGCACCGCGGCCAAGGCCATCGTCATCCGGGACGGAAGGCTCCTTGTGACCGTAAACCGCGATCCCGATGGAGTGTTCTACCTCCTGCCCGGCGGCGGGCAGGAGCCCGGCGAGACGCTCCTCCAAGCCCTACGCCGGGAGTGCCGCGAGGAGATCGGGGCCGATGTGGAGATCGGTGACCTCGTGTTCGTGCGGGAGTACATCGGCGCCCAGCACGAGTTCACCGACCACGATGGCGATGTGCACCAGATCGAGCTCTTGTTCGTAGCTCGGCTCCCCGATGGGGAGATCCCGGGAGCCGGCATGGTGCCCGACACCGGCCAGACCGGGATCGCCTGGCTCCCCATCGCCGAACTCCCCCGCCTCCGCCTGTACCCGGCCGCGCTCGCCGAGCCACTGCGCCGGCTGAGCCAGGGCGCTCTCCCCGGCCCCCACTATCTCGGTGACGTGAACTGATGTTCATGATTTTCGGTAACACCTCACCGGACCTAATTCTGACCCTCGCTTTGTGTCTCTAGACACCTGCCATCGCCGGGTGCTATAGTGCGTTATCCTCCCCTTCCGATGGGAAGGAGGCGGATCCTGTATGTCCAGATCAGTTCGGCTTTTCCCAGTGCTGGTGTTGCTCGTGGTGGGGCTATTCCTTCCCATCTTCGCGCAAACGCCGGCCCACCAGCCGTTCCTCCCGGAAATCGTGTCCCTGGCCTTGGCCCAGGCCCAAGCCGCTGCTCAAGCGCAGGCCACGGCATGTGCCCAGGCGTATGCCGAGGCCAAGGCGATAGCGGTGGCGACAGCCCAAGCAATCGCCAGGGCCCAGGGTTCCGCGGAAGCGGAGGCCTCGGCGATCGCCAAGGCGTGCGCCACGGCCCAGGCCGCGGCGGAGGCGGCGGCGACGAGGCCAACATCCGCACATTCATCGACCCCAACTGTCTCCGACCGACATGCGAGCAGTACGTTCCCACGACCCCGAGCTGCCCCGCGACGCGGGAGCTCGCCTGGGACTTCGGCCAGGTGACGGCAGGGAGCAGCGTCAACACGACGAAGGGCTTCCCCGCGGACGTGACGAGCGCGGTGACCTCCTTGGGCGGTGTGGATGCCGCGCGGGTGAGCTCCACCTTGCCCACGGGCCTCACGTTCGACCTGATCCTGACCTCGCGGCAAGGCCGGATCTCGGGGACGGTGCCCCGCGAGGGCGGCCGGTGGACGGTGGTGTACAACCTTCTCGACAAGAACAAGTGTGTGGTGATCAGGCTCACGATCACCATCTCCACCGCGGCCACGACCGGGTGCCCGGCCTTCACCGGGCTCAAGTGGGACTTCGGCGAGGTCGCGACCGGGCTCCACGTTCTCACGGCGCGGTCCATCCCCAGTGCGGACCTCTCCAAGTTCAGATCGGCGGGGATTACCAAGGTGACAACGATCTCCTCCAACCTCCCGGCCGGGGCCGCGCTCAACCTCGACCTTGGGAGCGGCTTGGGGGTCCTCACCGGGAACCTCCCCACGGCCGGGGCCAGCTACGAGGTCCTGTTTGGGCTGCACGACGCGCGGAACTGCGAGCTCTTCCGGTACTCGGCGTCGTTGCGAACTCCCGCGGCGGCGCGGGTGCCGGATCTCACGGTCCAGATCACGCGGGTGGCGGTGGAGAAGGTGTGCGAGAAGGACTACAGCCACCTCGTCACCGTGTACTGGCAGGCCAGCGGCGGCACGGCCCCGATTCACATCGGGCCGGTGAGCCTCATCTACCCCGACGGGAGGACCCAAGCGGTCATCGACGGGTTCCCGGCCTCGGGGTCCGTGGGGTTCCGGGCGACGCTGTCCGGAGGCGGGAAGGTCACGGTCCGGGTCCAGGCAAACGACGCCGCGGGCCGGACAAAGACCGCGGAGCAGACGGCAGACCTGGAGGCGTGTCTCCCCACGATCATCGGTCCCATCATCCGGCCAATCACGTACACCCTCGAGGTCTACGCCCGCCGTCAGGTGAACGTCACCCCGGGGTACGAGGAGCTGAAGGTGCCGGTGCGGGTGACCGGGGAGACGGCGGACCGGGTGACCCCGTTCACCGCCTCGTTTGGCCCGGGGACCTCGGTCACGCTTAGGTTCCCCGGGAGGATCTCCGGCGGTGCCTACGGCCGCGGGCCCCTCTACTACGACGAGTACGTGGGGGATGCGACGACGCCCACGCGGAAGACCGGCACCTGGGATGCGCGGAGGGAGTACCACTCGATCACCGTGACCATGAATGCCAAGGTGAAGATCGTAGTCTGGTACGGAGACATCATCGGGTAGAGCGGTTGGGACGAAGCTCGGGGGGGCGCTTGCCCGCCCCTTTCATTTCCCCCGGGCTCGGATGATCCCCGCCGCCTCGTCCTCGGCCAGGCGCACGCCGAGCTCGTCCTCCTCTCCCAGGAGGTGGGCGCGGAAGAACAGGACGAGGTACGTCTGGGCGGTCGTCCGGGCGCGGGCCGGGTCCGTCCCCGGGACGCATAGAGAGCAGGCGAACCCGCAGTTGGGGTCGTCGAGGTAGTCCATGTGCCCGGCCCCGAGCTGGGTCACCTCCCACGCCCGAGCCGTCGCCCGCTCGAACAGCCGCTCGTAGTTGGCCTCCCGGGGGGCGCAGGGGGTTCCGAAACGCGCCTCCCCTCCCCGCTCCGCGCCCAGGAGGAGTTTGGGGACGGCAATATCTGCCATCCGGTCCGCGGCGCGGGGGAAGCGGACGGGGTCGTCCGCCCCTGGCGGCCCCCCGTCCACGGGATCAAGCCCGGCCACCGCCCGCACGGCCCGCTCGTCGGCGGCGACAAGGAACGAGAGCTTCCCGCCCAGGGAGTGGCCAGCGAGGCCGACTCGCTCGGGGTCGAGCCGCACTCCCCGCGCCGCCGCCCGCTCCGGAAGCGCCCCGAGGACGAACCGGAGGTCGAGGGCAAGGGCGCGGTGGTCAGCGTTGAACAAGTTCACGTCGTAGGTGAGGAGGGCCACCGCAATTCCGTGGGAGGCGAGGAGCTTGGCCGTCCCCTGGTAGGCGCGGCCGGAGAGGAGGAACCCTGGGCTGAAGAGGACAAACGGCACCGCCCTGTCCCCCGCTGGGGCCACGAGCAGCACCTCCACCGTGCGGTTTCGGGCCGGGTCGCGCAGCACAAGCTCGTGGGACCCGTAAGGCAGCGGGCCGTGGGGCCCATAGTCTTGGGCGAGGGCTAGTACCCCCAACGCACAGAGCAGAGCTTGCATGAGCATGGCTTACTCCTCCTCCAAAGCGCGCACCCGGGCGAGGTAGGGCCGAAGGTCGAACTTCCCCTCCAGCCCACGCCGGGTCATCGGCCGGACATTACCCCAGATCGGCCGCTCCGGGAACGGCCGGTCGTGGAGGCCGAAGCACCATCCCACCCCCCCGTAGCTCGAGGGGTCTCGGCCGTCGAGGGCGTACTTGTTGTTCAAGGCGAGCGCAAGGCGGAAAGCTTCTTCAGGGGTCGTGGTCCACAGGAGGAACATCTTCCCCCAGTACATGCGGAGGTAGGCATGGATCGTCCCTTCCCGACGGAGCTGCGTCTGGGCCGCGTTCCAGATCGGGTCGTCCGTCTCCCCCTGCTCCAGCGCCTTGGGGGAGTAGAGGGCGGGCCGGGGGTCCGCGGAGTGCCGGCGGAGGGTCCGCCGGGCCCAGAGGGGGAGGCCGTGGAACGCATCGTAGCTTGAGTTGTACAGGACGAAGTTCAGGGCGAGCTCTCGGCGGACGACGAGCTCCTCGAGGAACGCGTCGGCCCCTGGGCCTCCGACCCCCTGGACCCGGAGGGCGACCTCTACCGGGGAGATCTGGCCGAAGTGGAGGTAGGGGGAGAGGCCCGAGGTGACGGGGCCGCTCGGGTGGTTTCGCCTGTCGGCGTAGAAGCGGAGGCCATCGGCGACGAACCGGTCCAGCCGCTGCCGCGCGGCCGCGGTCCCCGCTGGGAGGGGGAGCGGCGGGACCGGACGGACGACGGGAAGGCGGTCCAAGAGGGGCTCAACTTTCTCGGGGTCCTCCCCAGGGAGGTCGAGCCCAAGGGAACTCCGGCGGGGTTCCTGCTCGGGGAGGGGGTGGAGGAACCGGGGGAGGAGGGGGCGGATCCGCCGCCTCAGGACGGCAGCGCTCCAGGCCTGGCGCCCATAGGCGAGTTCGACGGGCACCACGGCGTCGCCCTCCACCTCGACCACTGGGCAGGGGGCACGGGAGGCCACGTCCGCCCGCCACGCCCGGCCGTGGCGGAGGTAGCTTCGGTCCGTCACCAGCGCGGCCGCCTCCCTGGCGAGTTCCAGGGCCACCTCCGGCGGGTCCCCGAAGCGGAGGACGAACCGGATCCCCCGGTCCGCAAGCTCCAGGGCGGTCTCCTTCAGGCCCGCGAGCATAAACGCGTAGTGGCGGAGGTTGGCCTCGGGGTAGCTTGGGGTGAGCCCAAAGGCCACGGCCACGGGGAGGCCAAGGTCGTTTCCCAGGGCGACCGCATGTTCCAGGGCTGGGTTCCCGCTTGCCCGCTGGGAGGCCTGCATCCAGTAGAGGACGTACCGGCCCTGGCGGACAGGCCGGTCGTTCAGGAACCGAACCCGCTCTGGCTCTACCCCTTGGGTCATCGGCCCTGCGCGTGCCCCTGGAGGAACGCCCCCACGGCGGTGAGGAACTCTCCCGGCCGCTTCTCGTGGGGGAGGTGTCCGCAGCTTGGGACGAGAGCGACCTTCGCCCCGGGGAGGAGGTCCCAAAGCCGCCGGCAGACCTCAGGCGAGACGACCCGGTTGTCGCTGGTGATCACGAAAGGCGGGATCCGGAGCTCCTCTTGGAGGCCGAGGAGGGGTTGAGCCCTTGCCACCGGAGGGGCCGCTCGCTGGGCCCAAGGCCCCGCCGGTCCAAGCCCACGGCCTTGCTCCACGCGACAAGGGGAAGGAAAACTTCTGGCCAGGAGAAGCTCCTGCTTCCGAACCTGCGGAGGGCGACGAACTCCGGCTTCCCTCTCGCCCGCGGCCTGGAGTGGGCTTGTATTCCAGTGAGGTGGGCAGACGAACTGTCGGGGTCGGCGGGCTCCGCGGGGAGAGGCGGGATCAAAACAAGAAGCGGCTCCACCCCCCACGAGGGCAAGGAGGACCCCAAACGCGATCCCGACCGCCATCACGACGCCTCCCGGACCACGCGGGGGTCCCCTTGGGCGAGGGCCAAGGCCCGCAGCGCGCTCCGCTCCTTGTCCTTCACCTCGAGCATGAGGTCAAAATCGTGGGGCCGGCTCTCCTCAAGGAACCGAGCGAAGTCCTCCTCGTCCAGGGTGTGGGCATGGCTCCCCCGCCGCCCGCCCGGGCGCGGGGACGAGTAGTCCACGATGGGGAGGCCGTCGCGGTCCGTCCAGGTCTCGGCCTGAAGGGCGAGGGCCTCCCCCAGGGTGTGGCCGTCGGGGTGAAGGGCGTGGTGGAAAACGTCAAGGACCACGGGGACCCCGGTCGCCTCGTGGACCCGCAGGGTGTCGGAGAACGTGTACAGGCGCTCGTCGTGCTCCACCACAAGCCGCGCCCGCACCTCTGGCTCCAGTTCCCCCACGGCCCACACCAACCGCCGCAGGGCTTCCTCCTTGTCCCCGTACTGGCCACCCACGTGAACCTGGATCTTCGCCGTCCGGTCGAGGCCGAGGAGGTCCAGGACGGTGGCGTGGTAGCGGAGGTCGGCCCGGGCGGACGCCACCACCTCCGCGCGGGGGGAGTTGAGGAGCGTGTGCTGCCCCGGGTGCATGGAGATCCTCATCCCCACGGACCTGATGAGTGAGCCCACCTCGGCGAAGGGGGAACGGAGGGCTCGCTCCCACGGGAAGCGGTTCTCCGGGTGGGAGGCGAGGGGGACAAGGTCGGAGGTGACGCGGAGGAAGAGGAGCCCCCGGGCCGCGTTCCACCGCACCATCTCCGCCAGGCACCGCAGGTTTCCCTCCACGGTGGCGTACAGGAGGCCCTCGTCCAGGGAGGCGAGGCGGAAGGTGCGGCTGGCCCGGCAGGGGAGGCTCAGGTTGACGCAGGGGTAGCCGATCCTCACCGGATCTCCCGCCCCCCGGCGGAGTCCTCTGGGGAGAGGAGGGACGCCGGGAACGGGAAGAACAGCCGCTGGTCCGCGAGGTAGGCGACGTCGAACCGGACGATCCACGCCCGGAGGACGCCCACGGGGGCGGAGAGGGGCACGCGGCCGGTGCGGTAGTCCTCCAGCGCCTCCAGGAAGTAGGCCCGCTCCCCTGCGGACAGGCCCTCCGACACGTACCCGAACGCGTGGAGAAGCGCGTTGGCCGCCGATGGGCGCCGCAAGGGACGGCGCAGCGCGGCCTCAAACGTCGTCCGGTACTGGGAGAAGACCTGCGGGGTTGGCCTCCGGGTGGGGTTGGCCACAATCCGCCCCAGCTCCGCAAGCGCCTTCTGGCTCAGGGCCATGAGGAGGAGCTTGTACCGGGAGTGGAAGGCCACCAAGTCTCGGAGCCGTCCTCCCGCCTCGGTCTCCCGCAGGCTCGCCAGGGCGAAGGCCGCGGTGAGGAAGGACTCCCGCAGGGCGCGGTTGGTGAGGCGACCTTCGTCCTCCACGGGGAGATGGGGGAACCTGTCCCGCACCGCGCCGCCGAACAGCCCCGCCCGGCGGGCCACCGCCCCACCCTTCTCGACCGACGCGTATACCTTGGCGTCAGAGATGCCGCACGAGGGGGACCGGTTCTTGAGGAGGAAGCCGTCCACCGCGGGGAGGGAGGATAGGAACTCGTCGGCAAAGCGGCGCATGGCTTCGGTGAAGTCCCGCCCTGTGGCGGGCTGGAGAAGCCGGGGCTCCCCTCCCCCCACCAGGCGCAGGGGTGGGCGGGGGGAGGGAAGCCCGAGGGCCATCTCCGGGCACACGGTGAGGAACTCCACCTCCCCTGCCAGGGCTTGGACGTGGGGTGCGGGGATCACGCTCCCGTCGTACCGGCAGGGGGCGAACCCCAGGCACCGGGAGACGACGAGGTGGGGCCGGGAGAACCCTAGCCCAACTCGACTCGCTTCTCCGACTCCCACAGCCCGTGGATGTTGCAGTACGCCAGGGCGTGGAGCGTCCCCGGCTTGTTCGTCTTGAACGCGAATGCAACCTCGTGGTGGGTGTACACCGGGCCCTGGTTCGGGCCAGCCACCGCCTCCCCGTGGGCGCCCATCTCGAACTTCCCCAGGTCGTAGATGAACTTATCCCCGTCCGGGGCGAAGTAGGCCCCGATCCAGCGGATGTGGTGCTCCGTGGTGTTGGGGTGGGCAGCTGCTTTGCCCAGGGAGATCCTCACCGTCACCCACTCGTCCGCCTTCACCCGGTCTGGGCAGTCGATGGCCGGAACGTGTTTCTCTGCCTTCCAGTCTGCCGTCTGAATCTTCCCCGCAATGGACATGTCAGTCCTCCTTCCGTCGGCCCAGGTCCCGGTCCGCCATCGCCAGCCCTCGCCCGTCAGGCCCCATTCGCTCCAAGAGCTGGACGGCCTTCAGGGTGTGGTCCTCCTCTTCCACCTGCTCGGACACAAACCACTGGAGGGCCGCCGCGGCGGCGTGGTCCTTCTCCTCGGCGGCGAGCTCCACCAGGGCGTGGATCCGCGCCGTGATGTGCCCCTCGTGCTTGTAGGCGGCCTTGAACGCCTCAAGGGGCGAGGCCCACGTCGCTTCCGGCTCCGCAAGGGCCTGGAGTCGCACCCGGCCTCCCCGCTCCACGAGGTGGTCGAAGATCCGCATCGCGTGCCCCAGCTCCTCCCCGGCCTGGACCCGCATCCACGAGGCCATCCCGTCCCATCCCTCGTGGGCAAAGTACCCGGCCATCGCCAGGTAGAGGTAGGCCGAACCGAGTTCCTCCCTGATCTGGTCGTTGAGGGCCTGCTCCATTTTCTTCCCGATCACGGCTTCTCCTTCACCGTCCGGTGGCAGAACCACCAGTCGTAGCACTGAACGTTCCCCGCCTGAGCCTCCGTGACGCGCTTCTTCGCTCCCTGGACGTCGCTTGGGGGAGGGACGATCCCGTTTCCGCCGATGAGTTCGTTCTCTGGCCAGTTGGCGGGAATGGCCACCCCCTCCTTCATCGCCGTCTGGAACGCCCTGAGGATGCGCAAGATCTCGGGGATGTTGCGGCCGATGTTGAGGGGGTAGTAAAGGGTGGTCCGGATGATCCCCTGCGGGCAGAGGACGAACACCGCCCGCACTGTTGCCGACTCCGAGGTCCCAGGGTGGATCATCCCGTAAAGCTCGGCAATCTTTCCCGTGGTGTCGGCCACGATGGGGAAGGGGATCTCCACCCCAAGCTTCTCCTGGATCCACTCCACCCACTTGATGTGGGAGTAGACGTGGTCCACAGACAGGCCCACGAGTTCCGCGTTGAGCGCCTTGAACTTCTCGTAGTTCTTGGCAAAGGACACGAACTCTGTCGTGCACACCGGGGTGAAATCCGCGGGGTGGGAGAAGAACACGACCCACTTTCCCTTGAGGTCCTTGGGGAACTCGAGGGGGCCGTGGGTGGTCTGGGCCTTGAACTCCGGCGCGGGTTCACCAATGAGCGGAAGCCTCTTTTCCATGTGGAACCTCCTTTCAGAACGTCTTGAACTTGGCCCGCGGAGCTTGGCAGATGGGGCACCGCTCCGGGGCCTCCCCCTCCACGGTGTGACCGCACATCGCGCACACGTGGACCCGTCCCAGGGGGACGTCCTGGCCCGCGAGCACGCTCTCCCGGGCCTTGGTGTACATCCCGGCGTGGATCTTCTCCGCCTCCAGGGCGTAGTGGGTGGAGCGAACGGCGCCCTTCTCCCCCTGGAGCTCGGCCACGGCGTGGTAGGCCGGGTACATCTCCTCCACCTCGAACGTCTCACCGGCGATGGCCTCGGCCAGGTTGTCGGGGCTCGCCCGGACGAGGCCCACCTCCCGGAGGTGGTTTGTGGCGTGGACCTGCTCCGCGTAGGCAATTGCCCGGAACAGGCGCGCCAGGTTCGGGCGCTTCTCCTCCTCCGCCACCTCCGCGAAGATGAGGTAGCGCATGTGGGCCTGGGATTCCCCGGCGAACGCGGTCTTCAGATTGTCTTCCGTCATCCGACGCATGGATCATGCCTCCTTTTCCTGGCAGGTGGGGCACCAGCCGTAGAAGATGAGCATATGCCCCTGGATTCGGAACCCGTGGTCGTGGTGGAGCAGGTGGTCGAGCTGGGTCTGGTACGGGGCGTCAACATCGAACAGAAGGCGGCACCGGGTGCAGAGAAAGTGGTAGTGGGGGCTGGGGTTGGGGTCGAACCGATCCGCGCCGCCACAGCGGAGCTCGCGGACGAGGCCTTCGCCGGCGAGCGCCCGCAGGGTGCGGTACACGGTGGCCAAGCTGATGTGGTGGCCCTGGGCGTGGAGGGTTTGGTAGACCTCCTCCGCGGTGGGGTGGTCGGTGCGGCCTTGGATGGCGGTCATCACCTGGTGGCGCTTCCGGGTCCACTGCCAGTTGCTCATGATTGTGATTTGCATTGTACATAAGGTTGGCTGCGGTATCAACACGGACCGCGGAGATCGCAGCGCAATCGCGGGGATGCTCGATCTGGCCGCGAACATGGCCGGCACCGGAGACGCGGTGGTCCTCGCCGGGCACCCCCCGCGGTGAGGACAGGTCCCCCTCACCTCCACAGCGCCTGGCGCAACCCGGCCGCGGCGCGGCCGAGAGCACCGGAACCGAAGTCGAACGGGAGCCCCGCCGCCTGGAACAGATCGGGCAGCGGCCGCGACCCGCCCAATGCCAGCGTCTGCCGGTACGCGCGCACCGCGCCGGATCGGTCCTTCTGCGCCGCAAGCCAGATCCCAAGCGCCCCGAGTTGGGCGATCCCATACTCGACGTAGTAAAATGGATGAAGATAGAGGTGAAGCTGGCGCTGCCAGTCGCTCGCGAGCGCCTCCTCGTACCCGGTCCAGTCCTCGATCCCGCCGAAGCGACGGTGCAGGGCAAGCCACTCTCGCCGGCGCTCTTCTTGGGTGTGCCCGGGATGGGTGTAAATCCAGTGCTGGAACGCGTCGATGGTGGCAATCCAGCAAAACAGGTCTACGATGGAAAGCAGGTGGTCCTCCCGCGCCCGGTCCGCATCGGCTCGGGAATAGAACACCTCCAGGCACGGGGCGCCCAGGAACTCCATCGCCATCGAGGCGACCTCGGCGAACTCGAGCGGGGCATGGCGGTAAGCATGGATCGGCTCCTCCCGGGTGGCGAAGGTGTGGAACGCGTGCCCACCCTCGTGGAGGAGCGTGCGCAGGTCGCGGTCCCGTCCGACCGCGTTCATGAAGATGAACGGGAGCCTCCGTTCGGAGAGCGTGGATTGGTACCCCCCCGGGGCCTTGCCCTTGCGGCTTTCCAGGTCCAGAAGCCCAAGGTCGGCCATGAGCCCGAACTGGCGGCCCAACTCGGGGTCCACCCTGGCGAAGATCTCCCGGCATCCGCGAACCAGCTCGTCCGCCGTGGAGAACGGCCGCAACGGGGGCCGCCCCTCAGGGTCCACCACCAGGTCCCATGGCCGCAGCGTGCGCACCCCCAGTTTCTCCTTGCGTTGCTTCTGGAGGGCTCGCATCAGGGGGACGATGTGCTCCTCCACCCCGCGGTGGAACCGCGCACAGTCGTCGGGGGTGTAGTCGAACCGCTCCCGCTTGCGGAACGCGTAGTCGCGGAAGCTCGCAAACCCGGCGTTGCGCGCCTGCCGCTCCCGCAGACGGACCAACTGGTCGTAGAGCTCGTCGAGCTCTCTCCGGTCTTGGAGCCGGCGCTCGGCCACCTTCTCCCACGCCGCCCGCCGCACGTCCCGATCCGGCTCCTCTAGATACCGGGCCATCTGCTGCAGGGTCTGTTCTTTCCCGTCGAACTCCACGGTCATCGCCCCGGTGATCTTCTGGTACCGTTGGCCGAGCTTCTCGTCCTCCACCTCTAAGGGGACGTTCTCCTCCCGGAAGATCTGAACCGCGTTTTCAAAGCTGCGCGCCAGCACCATGTACCGCTTGTGATCGAGGCGCGCCCGCGCCGGGCTGTCCACGAACCGCTGACGGAGGCGGTGGTAGCGGGGCCTCAGGCGGGGCTCGATGTTCTCCACGAAGTGGAGATACGCCTTCTCGTGCTCCGGGTTGGACGTGTCGCAGGTCATCCGGATGCGGCGGATCGCGCCGTCCTCATACACCACCGCGGTCAACTCGGAGAGGTCGAGGATCATCCGTTCTAGGTCCGCCGCCGTGTTGAGCGGGCGCCGCTCGAGATCGTCGAACAGGGGCTCAAGGTCACCCCACTCGGAGACGTCAATGTCCTCGGGCACGAACCTCCGCGGGAACTCACGCGGTAGCTGTGCGGGATCCAACGTCATATGCACCTCCCAATATCGAATTTCGGCAGACGCCATTGTACCGAAGCGGCCGTCCAGCGTGGAACATGGCCCGGGCGCGATCATCCCGCTATAATGGCCCATCCTTGGCAGTCGAGGTGGATCATGGAGAAATGGGAGTGCACCGTGTGCGGATGGATCTACGATCCAGCGAAGGGCGATCCCAGCCAGGGGATCAAGCCGGGCACGGCGTTCGAGGACCTCCCCGACGATTGGGTGTGCCCGGAGTGTGGTGCCCCCAAAGACATGTTCGAGATCGTCGGCTAACGGATGCATGTTCTGATCGTGGGCGGGGGGATCGCCGGGGTCACCGCCGCCCGTAAGCTGCGGACCCTGGCCCCCACCGCGCGGATCACCATCCTCGAGGCGGAACCGGTTCTCTACTACCTTCGCCCCGGCCTGATCGACCTCCTCGCCGGACGGAAGGGCCTCGCCGACATCACCCCGTTTCCCCAGGGGTGGTACGACCGCCATGGCATCGTGTACCGCACCGGGACCACCGTGGTGGCCCTCGACCCGGCGCGGCACCGGGTGACCCTGACCGCAGGGGATGAGCTCTCCTACGACCGGTTGCTCCTCGCCGCCGGAGCCCAGGCCCTGCGTCCGCCGATCCCGGGCACGGACAAACCGGGCGTGTTCACCCTGCGCTCGGCTGCGGACGCGGAGCGCATCCGGACCCAGGCCGAAGGGGGGTCGAGCGCCGCGGTCATCGGCGGGGGCTGGCTCGGCCTGGAGGCGGCCCTGGCCCTCCGCGACCGCGGGCTCGCCGTGACCGTGCTCGAACGGGGGCCGTGGCTTCTCCCCCGCCAGCTCGACCCGGATGGGGCCCAGGTCCTGGCCGCGCTCCTCGCCCAGCACGGGGTCACCCTGCGCATCGGCGTGGACTGCACCGGGATCTATGGGGATACGACGGCGGCCGGGGTGCGGCTTGCCTCAGGGGAGGAGATCCCGGCCGAACTGGTGCTCCTCGCGGCCGGGGTACGGCCTCGGGCGGCGCTGGCCGCGGCGGCCGGGCTCCAGGTCAAGGGCGGGATTGTCGTGGACGATCGGCTTCGTACCACAGCACCCGACGTCTACGCCGCCGGCGATGTCGCGGAGTGGCGGGGGAGGAGCTACGGGATCATCCCCGCCGCCCGGGAGCAGGCCGAGGTCGCTGCCCAGAACATGGTCGAACCGGGAAGCGCGGCCTACACCGGCACTACCCCCACCAACCGGCTGAAGGTGGCCGGGGTGGACCTGGTGTGCTTGGGCGATACCCAGCCCCAGGGCGGGCCGGGCCGGGAGCTGCGCCAGGCCGATCCCGAGCACGCCCGTTACCTCAAGTTCGTGCTCGATCGCGAGGGACGGCTGGTGGGGGCGATCCTCCTCGGGGCGCCGGACCTCGCCGCCCAGGTAGAGGCGTGGATCCAGGACCGGGCCTACGCAGAAGGGGAAATCGACCGGCTTCTCGGTTCCCCGAGCTGACCGGCCCAACCATGGCTTCACCGAGGCCGACCGGCACCGAGGGGTGGGTGGTGCACGGGCTTTTACCTGCCGCCAGCCACGCCCGGGGCGAAGATCGTCATCGGCGACGAAGGGCTGGTGCCGGGCAAGGAACGGACCCGGTTCGGTCGGGGGCTTCTTGCCCTTCCCCGGGGTACACTGGGGCCCGTGACCGTGGCGGACGGTGGGGAAACGGCGCCCGTGTCCGTGGCGCTCGTCGGAGCCGGGCAACGGGGAATCGAGGTGTACGGGGATTACATCTTCCGTCATCCAGAGGCGGCGCGGCTGGTGGCGGTGGCCGAACCGGACCCGACCCGACGGGCGTTGACGGTCCGGCTCCACCGTCTTCCGCCGGACCGAGCCTTCACGACCTGGGAACACCTCCTTTCCCGCGAACGCTTGGCCGATGCCCTCATCATCGCCACCCCGGACCGCGTGCACGTGGAGCCGGCCCTTCGGGCGCTCGCCCTCGGCTACCACATCCTCCTGGAGAAGCCCATCGCCACCACGCGCGATGAGGTCCTCCGGCTCCAACGAGCGGCCATGGAGTCCTCGGGGTCGGTGACCGTGGCCCACGTGCTGCGGTACACGGAGTTCTTCGCCACGATCAAGCGGCTTCTTGACGAGGGTCGGATTGGCCGCCTCATCTCCATCGTCCACATCGAGAACATCGGGTTCTGGCACTTCGCCCACTCCTACGTGCGGGGCAATTGGCGCAGGGCCGAGACCGCAAGCCCGATGATCCTCGCCAAGGCCTGCCACGACTTCGACCTCATCCGCTGGTTCGCCGACCGCCCTTGTCGGAGCGTGAGTTCGTGCGGCGAGTTGACGTACTTCCGGCCGGAGAACGCCCCGCCCGGGGCCACCGAACGGTGCACCGACCCATGCCCGGTCGAGCCCACCTGCCTATACTCGGCGGTCGAGATCTACGTCCGACGGTTCGCCCACCGCACCGGGTGGCCGGGATCGGTGATCACCGTCGACCCAAGGCCGACCGCGCGGCTCCAGGCGCTTCGGGAAAGCCCGTACGGGCGGTGCGTGTTCCGTTGCGACAACGATGTCCCCGACCATCAGGTGGTGACCCTCGAGTTCGCCGGGGGGATCACGGCCACGCTGATCGTGTCTGCGTTCACTGCGGAGAACACGCGCACCGTGAAGCTGATGGGCACCCACGGCGAGATCCGCGGGCACCTCGGCCGGGGGGAGATCGTCGCGTACCCATTCTCGTCCGGTCCGCCTCTTGTGCTCCACACGCAGGGCGGGGAAGGGCACGCAGGAGGCGATGAAGGGCTCATGCAGGCGTTTCTGGACCGGGTTCAGCGGCTGCGGACAGGAGCAGAGGCGTCGGCGGCGATCACGTCGCTTTCGGACTGTGTGGACAGTCACCTGATGGCGTTCGCCGCCGAGGAGTCCCGACGCACGGGAAGGGTCGTCCATCTGGACCGGTGAGGTCCGTTGGAGGTGGCCGCCTTGAACGCCTCCAGGCGATGAGGAAGCCGGGTGCCCACCAGCCTTAGGGCGCTCGCGCCGCGCGGCGGGCGTAGCGCTCCACCATCCCGTGCAGGTGGTGCATGGCCACGTCGTAGCCGCGCAGGGCCACCGTCACCGTGTACGCGAGCACCCGCACGATCCACAACCTGAACAGGAGCTCTTGCCAGTCCGGATCGTCGGCCCGAAACTCCCGCAGCAGGACCTGGTACGTATCGTACCAGGCCTCGTCGTCCATGAACCCAAGCTGCGGGAAGCTCCGCGAGCGGGCCAAGCCATCGCGCACCCGCGTGGGGAAGAGATCCAGGAGCGCAAGCTGGCGCGCGGTCCACCCTTGGGCGAGGAGGGCCAGGGTCCCGTCGAAGTTGTAGCCGATCTTCGTTTTGACCGTCTCCGACACCGGTCCCTGGTACTCGACGTGGTGGACGGTGCCTTCGGGGACCTTTTCCCCGGCCAGCGACTGAAGGGCGGAGAAGCACTCGACGAGCATCGTGCGGAGATCGGTCAGGGTCCCGTAAAGCTTGTGGAGCTTGCCGACCCCGAGGTACGTCTCGTACATCCCGAATCCCCCGGCCACGGTGGCGAAGGTGTACAGGGTGTCGATCCCCCAGTCGCTCTGGGCCTGCACCCGGGGGTTGGCAACCAAAGCCTCGGCCACCGGCCGGGTGAGCAGAAGCTCCCCACCCAGGGGCTGCTCGATGCGCGGGAGCTCCGACCGCGGCCACAGCAGGGCGAACCCGGTGCGGGTGATGAACCAGGTGATCATCGCGTCGGTGCTCGCCCGGGGGAAGTAGTGACGCACGACTTGGTACCCTTGATCGGCAGCGTCCTCGGCCTTGGTGATCCACTCCTCGGAAAAGGACAGGATGTCGGCGTCGTAGAAGTGGATCCGCTCGTGGTCGGTCTTCGCGAGGAAGTACCGGAGCCCAGTGTTCATGCCATCGCCCTTGCCTGGGCGTTTGCTTCCGATCCTCTCCTGGACGATGACCTCGACCCGCCTGCCCGTTGCCCGCGCGATCTCCGGGGCTGCGGCTGCCGCAGCACGGAAGCATGCGTCTTCATCGGCCCCAATGCACACCACACCCCGAACCCGGGGATGGGCCGCGGCAATGCGCACGTTTTTAAGGAGGACATCGGGGTCCTCGCGCTTGAACGGAAAAACCACCAGACTCATCGGTGTTCTCCTTGCGTAGGCGGGCCTGCCTCGATGGACAGGGCCTTGCCGCTCTCCTCGTCGAACAGGCGCAGCTTCTCCTTGGTCATGGTAAGGCCGACGGTCTGCCCGGCCCGCAGGAGCGGTTCCGGAGCGGTGGCCACCTTCAGCACGTCCTTCCCCACCTGCACGGTCAGGAGCTGCTGCGCACCCAAGGGTTCGGACACGAGCACGGTAGCGGGAAGAGAACCGGGCGTCGCGTCCGCGTGCACGCCGATGTTCTCGGCCCTGATCCCCACGACGACGAGCTTCCCCACCATCGCCCGGAGGCTCGGCTTCCACGCCGGGGGCAACAGCAAGGTGAAATCGCCCACGGCGAGGGCCAGGTCGTCCCCGCTTGTGTTCACCGTGGCTCGCAGGAAGTTCATCGGCGGGGTGCCGATGAAACCGGCGACGAACGTGGTCGCCGGCCGGTCGTAGACGGTGTTCGGGTGGTCGAGCTGGACGATTACCCCCTCCCGCATCACCGCGATCCGGTCCCCCAGGGAGAGGGCCTCTATCTGGTCATGGGTCACGTACACGGTGGTGGTGCCGATCTCCCGATGGAGGCGCTTGAGCTCGGCCCGCATCTGAAGGCGGAGTAGCGCGTCCAGGTTGGAGAGGGGCTCGTCCATGAGCAGCACCTCCGGCTTCATCACGATCGCCCGGGCCACCGCCACCCGCTGCCGCTGCCCGCCGGAGAGCTGGGCCGGGTAGCGATCGAGGAGCTCGTCGATCTGGAGGAGCTCTGCCGCTTCCTGCACAGCGGCGCGGATCTCCCGCTTGGCGATGTGCCTCATGCGTAGCCCGAACCCGATGTTCTGGGCCACCGTCATGTGCGGGAACACCGCGTAGCTCTGGAAGACCATGGCGATGCCGCGTCGAGCCGGGGGCAGCTCGGTCACGTCGCGGCCGCCGATGAAGATGCGTCCGGTGTCGGCCCGCTCCAGCCCGGCGATGCACCGCAGGGTGGTGGTCTTGCCGCAGCCGGAGGGGCCGAGGAGGACGAGGAACTCCCCGTCCGCGATGGTCAGGTCCACGTCCTTGACCGCCACCACCCGGCCGAACGTCTTGCGCACGCGTTGCAGCCCGATCTCCGCCACCAGCTCACCTCTCCGCGATGGCCCCGCCCCACATTTGGAACAGGTACCGCCGGGCGAGGGCCATGAAGATCACGGCGGGGATGATCATGAAGAACCCCCCCGCGAACCGAAAGTCAAGCGGCGCCACCTCGAGCGACGTCAACACCTGGGCAGGGAGCGTGCGGTTGTGCACGGTGAGGATGGCCGCGGCGAACACCTCGTTCCAGGAG
The DNA here is from genome assembly GCA_024653305.1 of Candidatus Acetothermia bacterium. Lineage (NCBI taxonomy): Bacteria > Candidatus Bipolaricaulota > Candidatus Acetothermia bacterium. Next base: position 32,732 of record JANLFW010000002.1, read on the forward strand.
ATGACGAACGTGAACATCGCCGCCGCGGCCAGCCCCGGCAGGGCCAGCGGGAGCGCCACCCGCACGAACGCCCCCAGACGGCTGCACCCCAAGGTCATCGCCGCCTCCTCCAGTTCCTTGGGCACCCCGGAGAAGATCCCCGACGTGATGAGCACCGCGAACGGGAGCGCCATCGCGGTATGCATGAACGCAACCCCGATCAGGGTGTCGTAGAGCTCCCACCGGATGAACGTCACGATGAGCGGGATCGCCAGGAGCGAGGTCGGGAACATCCTGGTCATCAGGATGCCCAACCGGAATGCCTCCCGCCCACGGAACACGTACCGAGCCACCGCGTAGCCGGCCGGAGCCCCCACCACGAGCGTCATCCCCAGGGTCAGCAGTGCCACCAGCACGCTGTTGCGGAGCGAGGACACCGTCCCGTACGAGCGTAGAAAGAACGACATCGTCGCCGAAGAAAACGCGCTCGGGATGATCGTCTTCGGCCAGCGGTACAGCTCCAATCGGGGAGTGAACGCGGCCAAGGCGATGAGGACGAGCGGCACCAGGACCCACAGGGCGATCACCACCACCGCCATGTAGAGGAGGATCCGCCGCTGCAGGCGGGGAAAGGTCACGATCGCACCTCCCGCGGCCGCAGGAACCGCAGGTACCCCCACGCCAGGAGGAGAGAAATGACCATCAGGAACAGGGCGTAGGCCGAGGCCACGTTGGCGTTGCGGTACAGGTAGTACCAGTAGTACGCCTCCCCGGCCAGCACCGGCACCAGGCGCCCGCCGAGCGCCACGGCCACGGCGAACATCTGGAGGGCCAAGATGGTCCGGATGATGAGCGCCGACTGCAGCGACGGCTTAAGGAGCGGCAAAGTGACGTGCCACAGCTTCTGCCAAGGCCGGGCCCCGAACACCTCCGCCGCCTCCAGGTAGTCCCGGGAGATCATCTGCAGGCCCGCGACGAGGATCACGAGCACGATCGCCGTCGCCCGCCAGTGCTCGGCCAACACGATCGACCCCACCACCCACCCCAAGTTCTGCGTGGACAGGAAGTAGATGGGCTTGTCGATCAGCCCTAGGGTGTACAAGAAGGAGTTGACGTACCCGTGCTGGGTGAACAAAGAGAACCAAATCAACCCGGCGGCAAGGTCGGAAATTCCGAGAGGAATTGCACAGATGTACAAGAAGCTCCGGGATCCGCGGAAGCGGGTGTTCACCAGGAGGGCGATCGAGAGCGCGGTGACAAGCTGGAGAGGGACGACGATGGCCACCAGGATCAGGGTGAACTTGAGGGCGTCGAAAAACCGGACATCCTCCACCATCCGCACGAAGAACCGCATCGTCCACTGGCCGCCCTCGGTGCGGAACGCAAGGAGGAGCGCCTGGGCCAGGGGCACCAGGAAGAACGCGGCGACGTAGGCGAGGGTGGGGAGGATGAGCCAATACGGCAGCACCTTCTCCGAGACCAGCCACCGTGTAACTTGCGTCCGGTTCATAGGATGAGAACAGGGCCGGGGGAGAAGGCCCCCCCGGCCCCGCTCAGGCTACGGCAGGTACACGTCGGGCACCGGGGTGGGGGCGCCCGTCTCGCGGAACAGCGTCTCAAGCAGGGCCCCTTGCCGGGCAAGGACGTCCTCGATCGGCCGGCCGCGAAGCACGATCTCGGTGAACGCGTCCAGGTACACTTTGTTGAACTCGCCCGACCGGGCGCCGAACCCGCCGGGGATGATGGACACCAAGAGATCGGGAGCCGCGGACTGCACGGCCACCCCGTCGGCGAGGACCTTGAGCCCGCCGGTGGGCACCGCCCCGGCGGCCTCGGCGACCACAGGGAAGAACCCCACGCCCTGCAGGATCGTGACCTGTGTGGAGGGGCGGGTCAGGTACTCGATGAGCAGGTAAGCCCCAGCCGGATCGGGCGAGGTGTTGGGGATGGCGAGGCCGACGAGCACAGTGATGACGCCACGGCCTTTGGGGCCCGCCGGAGCAGGCAGGACCACGAAGTCATCCGGCCGCTCCAGGATCGCCGTCTTCACCCGGGCGGTGTGGTCCCACGCGATCCAGACCTCTTCGGAGAGGAGTGCCGTGTCCATGGAATCGAGCGTGGGGGCGGCCGGGTTCACGTACTCCCAGAGTTCCTTCAGGTACTGCCACATGGCCACCGCTTCCGGCGAGTTGAACTTCTTGGCCTGGGCCCCGGTGAAGGACGGGTAGAGATAACCGTGGAGGAACCGGTGGAGCAAGGCCCGTGGGCCGGCCGGGATGCCAAGCCGCTTTTCCCCGGTGGCCTGGTAGACGTTCTTCGCCCACTCCAGAAGCACGTCGTAGGTGAGGCCCTCGGTGGCCATCCGGCCTGGCATGTACGCCAGCGCCTTCTTGTTGGCCACCAGCACGTACGTGGCCTGCATCCAGGGGATGTAGGCCTGGGCGCCGTCAATGCGCCCGAGCTCCACGAACGTCTTGGCCAGGGTGCGGTCGCCCAACCCCTCAAGCAGGCTTAGTTCCGCGCTCAGGTCCTTGAGCGCCGTGTGGTATACGAGGAAGTTCCCGTGGAGGTCGCCGACCAAATCCAGCGATCCCTTCCCGGCTTGATACTCGGCAAGAATACGATTGGTCAACTCCGGCTCCTCCGCCCCCAGGAAAACGACGCGGATGCCGGTCTCTTCCGTGAACGGCGGGAGGAGCTCTGTGCGGGCCCACTCCGCCTCGGTGATCGGCCGCATTTGCGTGGACATGAACGTCAGGTCCGGCGAGGCAACCCCGGCCGTGACACCGACGCTTACCAACAATCCGATGAACAACCACCGCATGTTCCACCTCTTCATCTTGAATTTCCTCCTTTTGCATCTGGGATTGGAATTGGTTCCTGATCCCTCCTGGGATTCACCCCCCTTCCTGTAGAGTAATTCCAGTTTACCCGGTTGTGGTAGCGTCTGTCAACCGAGCGGGAGAGCGCGTCCCCTTTCTTTCGTTCACATACGCGTTAAGTCCTGACGTCGCCCGTAGGCGGTCGGCATCGACGTATAATCGTGACATGAGGGGAGGCGTGGCACGGATTGGAATCTGCCATTTTCGCGTCGGGGAAATGGACGGCGTGTCGCTGGAGATCGACAAATCCCGACGGGTTCTGGAGCGGTTGGGGCACCAGACCTTTTTGTGCGCCGGGCGCTGCGGAAGCGGAGGGGCGTTTGTCATCCCCGAACTCGCCCTCGACCATCCGGAGGTTGTTCAGATTCGCAAGAACGCGCTGGAGCGCTTGGCGGATTACTCGTCCGAGGACGCCCTCCACGACCACATCGAGGACGTGGCGGCACGGGTCGAGGCGGGGGTCAAACGGTTCGTGACCAGCTTCGGCCTCGATCTCCTCATCGTGCACAACATCTGGGCGCTCCCGATCAATCTTCCCGCCACGATCGGTGTGTGGCGAGCCGTTCAGGATCTTCACTTGTCGGCGATCGCCCATCACCACGACTTCTACTGGGAGAAGGACGATTACCGCAGCCCCACGTGCCCATTGGTGCGGAACCTGCTCGCCGAGCACTATCCACCCCGCAGCCCTCGCGTGACGCACATCGTCATCAACCGCCTTGCCCAGGAGGAATTGCGCCACCGTGGGGTGTCCGCGGTGGTGGTGCCCAACGTGTTTGACTTCAGTGCCCCGCTGATCCGGGACGATCTTTCCGCCAACTTCCCCGAGCGGATGGGCCTTTCCCCGGAGGACGTGGTGTTCCTCCAGGCGACGCGGGTGGTCCGCCGCAAAGGGATCGAGATCGCCGTGGAACTCGTGGCGCGCCTCGCCTTGCCCGAATACCAGGGGGCCCTAGCGCAGCGCGTGCGCGCCCGCGGAGGCAGCTCCCGAGCCCGACCGGTGCTCCTCCTCCCCAACCTGGTAGAGGACCCGGCGTACGGCGCGACCCTCCAAGAGCGGATCGCCCAGCGGGGGGTGGACGCCCGGTTCGTGTCGGATAGGGTGGCTTTGGAACGAAAGCCGCCCCGGTTCTCGTTCTGGGATACCTACCTCTGCGCCGACTTCGTCACCTACCCCTCGCTCCAGGAGGGGTGGGGGAACCAGCTGTTGGAGGCGATCTGGGCGAAGCTGCCGGTGGCGCTCTATGAATACCCGGTGTTCCGCTCCGACATCGCCCCGGTGGGGTTCCGGTACGTGTCGCTGGGGGATAGCCACGAGTGGGATGAGATGGGCCTCGCCCGCGTGCCTGAGCCCGTTTTGCGCCGGGCAGCACAGGAGGTCGCCGATCTTTTGGCGAGCCCGGACCGCTACCGACGGGTCGTCGAGCACAACTTCGCGCTGGGTAAGACCCACTTCTCCCTCGAAACCCTGGCCGGATACCTGGACCGACTGGTGACGGCCGCCCTCGGTGGACGTCCGGCCGTTGACGGCCCCGGAGTCCGACAGTAGAGTGGGAACACGGTGCGCACGATCATCCTCGCCGGTGGGTACGCGAGAAGGCTTTGGCCCATCACCTGGGATCGGCCAAAGCCCCTCCTTCCCGTGGCCGGGAAGCCCATTTTGGATTGGCTCATGGACCGGATCCCCGACTCCGATCGCCCGATCCTTTCCGTGAACCGCCGGTTCGCCGCGGCGTTTGCGGCGTGGGCGGAGGGACATCCGGTGGAGCTGGTGGTGGAAGAAACCCGGTCCGAGGAAGAGAAACTCGGATCCATGGGGGCACTGGCGTACCTCGTGGACCGCCTGGGGCTGGACGACGACCTGGTTGTGATCGGCGGGGATAACCTGTTCGAGCTCGATCTCGCTGGGTTCGTACGGGCGTTCCGGGGCCGGACGCTCGTGGCCCTCTATGACCTCGGCGACCCACGCGCGGCCCGCCTCCGGTACGGGGTGGCCGTGGTCCAGGGGGACAAGGTCGTCGAGTTCCAGGAGAAGCCCGAGGTCCCCCGCTCAGCTCTCGCCAGCACCGCCTGCTTCCTGTTCCCGCGCCATGTCCTTCCTCGATTCCGGGAGTTCCTCAGCGAGGCCCCGGCGAGCCACGACACCCCGGGCTACTTCCTGGAATGGCTCCTTCCCCGGGAACCAATCGAGGCGTTCGCCTTTCGCGGAGGCTGGTACGACATCGGCAACCGCGAGACCTACATCGAGGCCAACCTCCGCCATACCGGAGGGGCGAGCTGGATCCACCCCGGGGCCGAGGTGGTGGACTCGGCCGTGGAACGCTCGGTGGTCCTCGGCCCGTGTGAGATCAGGAGCTCCTCCCTCTCCGGCTGCGTGGTGGACGAGGGGGTCCGCCTCATCGGGGTCGAGCTCCGCAACGCCCTGGTGGGCCAGGGTGCCTGGCTGTGCCGGGGCTGAACGCACGATGACCGAAACCGCGGCCTTGCCCTACATACCCCTGCCGAGATGATGGGGGAAGATCTTCCCTGGGTTGAGGATGCCGTTTGGATCCCAGGCCCGCTTAATGGCGGCCATGAGCGCAACCTCAGCCTCGCTGAACGCGAGCGGAAGATACTTGATCCTTTTCAGGCCCACCCCGTGCTCGGCGGTGAGGTTTCCCCCTAGTTCCCGGACTGCTCGGAACATGTCCAGTAAGAACGCCTCGAGATCACGGATCCATCTCTCCTCATCGGGATCATCGCTCACCGGGGTCGGATGGAGGTTGCCGTCGCCGATGTGACCGTACAGGGGCACCTCCAGGTTTTGCGCGCGCGAGAGTTCCTTCAGACGGCGGGCCATCTCCGGGATCTTGGCCCGCGGCACCACGATATCCTCCACCGATACATGCTGGTGAAGTGCTTTGAGGGCCTCGGCGATCTCCCGCCTGGCCCGCCAGATCCGCTCCCGGGTCAGGCGGTTGTCGGCCACGAACGCCTCCTTGGCCCCCGCCTCGGTGAGCCTTCGGTAGACCATCTCGCCGATCTGCCATACCTGATCTTCCTCCATCCCGTCGATCTGGATGAGCAGGTGTGCCTCACAGTCGTCATAGGGGAGGGAAAGGTTGAGGTACCGTTCCGATGCCCGGATGCTCAGGCGGTCCATGAACTCGATCGTGGCAAGACCGGGCTGTTCGCGGAGAAGCCCGAGCACCTGGGTCACCGCCCCTTCTAAGGTTTCAAACGGGACAAGGAGGTCGAGCACGTGCTTGGGCTTTACGGTGAGGCGGAAGGTGATCTTGGTGATGACCCCGAGCGTCCCCTCCGATCCCACCACGAGCTGCACCAGGTTGTAGCCGGTGACATCCTTAATACACTTGCCGCCTAGGTGCACGATTTCCCCGCTGGGGGTGATCACCTCAAGGCCGTATACCCAGTCGCCAGTGAGCCCGTATTTCACCGCCCGGGCGCCGCCGGCGTTTTCTGCTACGTTGCCCCCGACATGACAGCTTTCTAATGTGGACACATCCACCGGGTAGAAGAGGCCTTTTGCCTCCACCGCCCGCATCATGTCCCCGAGCACCACCCCCGGCTCCACGGTGACCATCATATTGTTTGGGTCGATCTCCAGAATCTCGTTCATCCGCTCCAGGGAAAGGACAATCCCCCCGAAGACCGGCACCGCCCCACCGGAAAGCCCGGTCCCCGCTCCCCGCGGGGTGACCGGGATCCGCTGCTCATTAGCGAGCAGCAAGATGGCGGCGACCTCCTCCGCCGTGCGAGGCTTCACCACGACCTCGGGGAGGCGTCGGTAGCGCGCCTCGATCTCGTCCAAGCTGTACCGTTCCAAGTCCTCCGGGGAAGTGAGGACGTAGGCCTCACCCACGATCGCCCGCAGCCGGTCCACCACCTCCAGGGTCACCTCGTTAAACCTCATGTCTTCCCTCCCTTGTACCTGCAGCCAGACATGAGATGGAACATCGCGAATCCCTCCGGAAGTTATTCGCTTCGCCCCGCCTTGGGAGAGGGTAGGGTGAGGGGGCAGAACGGATTGTCCCCCTCCCCTGGCCCCTCCCACGCCGGGGAGAGAAGAGGCACTGTAGAAACACTGGATCAGCCGATGTCTCATTCATGTCCTAAGGGCAGCTGCTCCCCTTGATCTCCCGCAGGCGCCGGACGAGGCGGGGCAGGATCTCGGCAAGATCGCCCACCACGGCCAGGTCGGCAACCTGGAACACTTGGGCCCGAGGGTCCTTGTTGATGGCGATCACCAGTTCCGCACCGCGCATGCCCGCCAGATGCTGGATTGCCCCTGACACCCCACACGCAATGTACAGTTTCGGCGACACCGTCTTCCCAGAGAGCCCCACCTGATGAGGGTAGGGGAGCCAGCCCTGATCCACCACCGGCCGGGAGGCCCCCACTGCTCCACCCAGGAGTTCAGCCAGTTCCTGGACCCAGCGGAGGCCGTCCGGTCTTCCCAAGCCCTTGCCGGCAGCCACCACCACGTCGGCGTCCTCGATGTTCGCCGCTCCTCCCTCGGGCTTCTCTAGGCCCAAAAGCCTGAACCGGCTGGCGAAGACCTCCTCGGGGAAGTCCAGCCGGACTACCTCGCCGGTGCGCCAGGGATCGCGAGGAGCGGGGGGATAGGAGCGGGGGCGCACCGTGGTCATCTGCGGCCGATGATCTGGCGTCTTGATGGTGGCCATGACATTCCCCCCAATTGCTGGGCGAGTCTGGAGAAGGAGCCCTGTTCCTTCCTCGATGTCGAGCTCTGTGCAGTCGGCCGTGAGCCCAGTGTGAAGGCGTGCCGCGAGGATGGGCATCAGGGTGCGGCCGCTTGTGGTGGCCGCGGCCACGACGATCGCCGGCCGTTCCTCCCGCACCAGCCGCTCTAGGCAGCGTGCGTAGGGATCGGGGTCGAACCGGGCAAGGCTCGGATGATCCACGAGGTACACCCGATCCGCGCCATGGCAGATGAGCTCCTGAGCCCCACCCTCAACGTCGTGCCCAAGAAGCACGGCGCCCAGCGGGACCCCGAGCTTGTCTGCGAGCTTTCTGGCTCGCCCAAGGAGTTCGAACGAGACCCGCTTGAGTTTCCCTTGCCCTTGCTCAGCAACGATCCAGACGCCCTGCCAGTCTTCCATGGATCCCCCTCAGATCAGCGCGTGTTCCCGCAGGAAGGAGACGATCTCCTCCACCGCCTTCTCCGGTGGGGCGTTGACGAGCACGGTATCCCGGCTCAAGGTTGGGTAGAACACCTTGACCACGCGGGTAGGGGAGCCATCTAGCCCCACTTCTTCTGGGCTAAGGCCCAGGTCATCCAGGGTGAGACGGCGGATCTCCGCCCGACGGGCGGAAAGCTTCCCGCGAAAGGTGGGGAGCCTGGGCTCGTTGATCTCCTTGACCACGGTGAGCAAGGCGGGAAGCGGTGCCTCCAGGCGCTGGTAGCCTTCCTCGGTCAGCCTGCGACACCGTATCCAGCCCGAGTTCCCCGTTTGAGGCAGGCGGAGCTCTTCGATCGCACTCACGTAGGTGATCGCAGAGAGGTCGAGCATTGCCGCCAATTCAGGGCCCACCTGGCCCGTTTCCCCATCGGTGGCTCGCTCGCCGCACAAGACGAGGTCAAAAGGTCCGAGCTTTCGGGCTGCTGCGCTCAGGGTGAGGGCGGTGGCCCAGGTATCGGCGCCGGCGAATCGGCGGTCGGTGAGGAGGAACGCCCGGTCGGCTCCCATGGACAAGGCCTCGCGCAGCGCCTTCTCCGCTGTTGGTGGGCCCATGGACAGGGCGACGATCTCCCCGCCGTACGCCTCCCGTAGCCGCAGGGCCGCCTCCACGGTGTACAGGTCAAGCGGATTGATGATCCCCGGGATCCCTTCCCGGATCATGGTTCCCGTGGTCTCGTCGATCCGGAGCTCATCCGTATCTGGAACGTACTTCACCGCTGCGAGGATCCGCATTCATCTGCCCTCCGTGGTTTCCCGCGATCGCCCCTCCGGCTTGACACCATGGTCTCTCGTGCTATAATACAGACGTCCATATGTACAGACAACCCGCGGTGGAGGCTACGGCAGGATTGGACCGGCGCAGTCCGGTGCCACTGTACTACCAGTGCAAGGAAATTTTCAGATCGTGGATCACCGCCGGAGAGTTCGATTCAGGTGGGCGTTTCCCCTCGGAAAGCGAGCTCCAGAAGCAGTTTGCCGTGAGCCGAATGACCATCCGGCGCGCCTTAGCCGAGCTGGTGCACGAGGGGTTCCTCGTCCGAGAGCAAGGGCGCGGATCGTTCGTGGTGAAGTCCCGCGTTCAGGATCAACTCGGCCGGCTAACGAGCTTCACCGAGGACATGAGATCGCGGGGGCTCTCCACGAGCTCGAAAGTCCTCGAGTTCAAGGTGGTCAAGGACGCGGAGGCGGCCCAGAGAATGGGAGTGTCGCCAGACGAGGACCTTGTGAACCTTCAGCGCGTGCGGTTGGTGGAAGACGAGCCGATAGCTTTTCAGAATGCATTCATCCGACACCGGTTCTGCCCGGGGTTGGTGGAGCGAGGCCTTCTTGAGGGGTCGTTGTACAGGGCCCTGGAGGAAGTGTACGGGCTGCGCCTGGGCCGGGCCGTGCAAACGCTGGCCGCCAAACCCGCCGACCAGTACGAGGCCGAGCTCTTGGAGATCGTCCCCAGTCAGCCGGTGTTGGTCTTGGAGCGCACCACGTACCTGCAGAATGGGGCGCCTATCGAGTACGTCCGCTCCGTGTACCCAGGCGACCGTTATCGGTTTGTGGTTGAGTTGGTCCGCTAGTGCACCGTCATATAAAGACCAGGGTGCGAAAGGGGGTGGCCCTCGAGGGAACTTGCGAATACGCGAAACGTCGTGCGTTCGTCAACACGACTCAAAGGAGGAGGTTATCATGATGTATCGCATGTTGGGGATGTCCCTGGGGGTGTTGCTGGCCTTGGCTCCTGTGGCGATGGGACAGGTCCCGGGAGGGCCCAGCTACGGTGGCATATTGCGGATCGGGATGACACAAGAGATCCTGAACCTGGATCCCCATGTGGCCACGGCGTTTTCCTCGTTTCGGATCATGGAGAACGTCTACGAAACCCTTCTCGAATTCGATGAGAACATGGGGCTCAAGCCTGGGCTGGCCGCCAGTTGGTCGATCTCTCCAGATGGAACCGTCTACACGTTCACCATCCGCCAGGGGGTGGTGTTCCACGATGGAAGCCCCCTGACGGCGGAAGATGTGAAGTACACGTACCAGCGGGTACTCGATCCGGCCACGGCCTCACCCCAGGCCAGCTACCTGGCCTCGGTGAGGGAGATCGAGGTCACGAGTCCGTACCAGTTGCGCATCACCCTGAAGTATCCCACCGCCTCGTTCCTCACCTACCTCGCGTTGATTTCCATCGTGCCGAGTGACTTCGTCTCCAAAGTGGCCGACCCGAAGACGACGCCCCTTGGAACAGGCCCGTTCCGACTCGCTGAGTTCGGTCCCGACTTCGTCAGGCTCGTGCGGAACCCAGGCTATTGGCGCACCGATGGCCGGGGGAACCGCCTGCCTTACCTTGACGGCCTTCTCTTCCGGGTGATCCCCGACCCGGCCACGCTTCGGGCGGCCATTGTGACCGGAGAGGTGGATCTGATCTTGGGGTTTGGCGTCGACGCTACGGCAGTCCAGCTCCTCAGGCCCACGCCGGGCCTGAAGATCCTGGCCGTATCTCAACTCGCGTATAGCCTTCTCGGCATCAACAACGCCCGACCTCCATTTGACGACGCCCGGGTTCGGCAAGCCCTGAGCCTGGCCATCGATCGCCTGGCTATTGTGGACCTCGTCTACTTCGGCGCCGCCAAGGTGGGAGGACCATTGCCCCCATCCCTTGTGGATTGGGCGCCTCTTCCGCCCGAGGACTTGCCGAACTACACACCCGATCTTGCCAGGGCGAAGCACCTCCTCGAGGAAGCTGGATACCCCGATGGGTTCAGGTTGAAGATCATGCCCATCCCTACCGTGCCTGAGGCCCTACAAGTCGCCCTGGTCATCCAGGAGCAGCTTCGGCCACTGGGCATTGCGGTGGAAATCGAGATCGTGGACTTCGCCACCTTCCTCAGCCGTTGGCGCAATAGCGATTTCGACACGTTCGTGTCGCTCAACGCGGGCTCCGTGGACCCGGACATCCACCTTTACCGGCACGTGCATTCCACTGGGACTACCAACGTCTTCAAATACAATGATCCAGCTACGGACCGGCTTCTCGAGGCAGGACAGTTGATTGCCAACCCCCAAGCGCGCCGTGATGTATACGCCGCGCTCCAACGTCGGCTCGCGGAACAAGTGCCCTTCCTATTCATCGCCTACGCGGATCTCTACGCGGTGGTGAAGGATACCGTGACGGGCTTCGTGCTGTTGCCCAACAGCTCCACCGTGTTCTTGCGCCAAACCAGCTTCGCCAGGTAAAGGCCAACGTGTTGGTACGGTGTGCCGGGGATGATCCCCGGCACACCGCAAGGAGGCCAGCGGTGGGAAGCTATGTCTTCAAGCGCATCTTCCTCCTCATCCCCGTTCTCCTCGTGATCTCAACCATCACCTTCTTGCTGATGCATGCCATTCCCGGTGACCCCGCCGAGGTCATTCTGGGCTTCGAGACGGTGGATCCGGTCAAGCTGGAAGAGGTGAGGCGCACCCTGGGGTTGGATCGGCCCCTGTACGAGCAATATACCCGTTGGCTGTTTCGGGCGGCAACGGGCGACTTCGGCACCTCGCCGCGCACGGGGAGGCCAGTCCTCTCCATGGTGCTCGAGGCCATGCCGTTCACGATCGAGCTCGCTCTCTATGCCTTGTTCTTGGTCGTCTCGGTGGGCATACCCCTCGGCACAGTGGGAGCAGCCACTTCCTCACGGGCCATCGCCGGCCTCGTGCAATTGACCACTTTGCTGGGACTATCGCTCCCTTCGTTCTGGGTCGGTGCGTTGCTCATCCTCCTCTTCAGCGTACGGCTGCGCCTGTTCCCTCTTCTTCAGTATCCGTCATTCTTCTCGTCTCCTCTCGGCAACCTCTGGGGGTTTTTCCTCCCCGCGCTCACCTTGGCCCTCCCCAGCATAGCTTCCATCATTCGGATGACACGGGCCTGCGTCTTGGAGAGCGCGCAGGGCGACTACGTCAAAACTGCCAGGGCCAAAGGTCTATCGGAGAGGGCCGTCCTCTTCCGACACATGCTGCGGACGGCGATGATCCCCATCATCACCTCGATCGGCATCACCGCCGGATACCTGATCGGCGGGGCCATCGTGGTGGAGCAAGTGTTCGCCGTCCCCGGTTTGGGCAGACTGGGGGCCCAAGCCATTGTGCAGCGGGACTACCCGCTCCTTCAGGCCGTGGTCTTATTTTCAGCCGTAGGTTTCGCGGTTTCTAACCTTGTTGTTGACATCTTGTACGTATATTTTAACCCCAAAATACGCTATGCCTGATCTAATTCTAGAGGCCGGCGCCAGGAGGCGTTCCGTTTTGTTCCGGAACTTCCGGGCCACACTCGGGTTGACCATCGTCACGGTCCTCGCCCTGGTGGCCGGTCTTGGTCCCCTAGTGGCCCCTTACGAGCCGACGAGGATGCATCCCGGGGACCGGTTTGCCCCCCCCTTCGGTCGGTATCTCCTTGGGACTGACTTCTACGGCAGGGATGTCCTAAGCCGCGTCCTCCACGGATATCGGAGTTCCCTCAGCATCGCCTCGCTCTCCGTGATCTTCGCCATGGCCATGGGAAGTGCCCTCGGTATCACCGCGGGCTACCTCGGCGCTTCTTGGGATACCCTGGTCATGAGGGCAATGGATGTCCTGTTTGCTTTCCCGGTCCTGTTACTCGCCATCGTCATCGCTGTGATCTTGGGCACAGGGTTCCGGAGCACGGTGCTGGCGATTGGGATTGTGTATATCCCTATATTTGCGCGCGTGGCTCGGGGCCCTACCCTGGTCGTTAAGGAGGAAGCGTTTGTGGAAGCGGCTAGGGGCTTAGGAGCTAGCCATATGCGAATCATCCTCCGTCATGTACTACCCAACGTAACCATCCCTATTTTCGTGCAAGCCACGATCAATCTGGCCACAGCCATCCTCTTTGAGGCGTCCTTGAGTTTTATTGGGCTCGGTACCCAGCCCCCGAATCCCGCATTGGGGCTGATGGTCAGCGAGAATCGTCCCTACATCCAGCTCAGTCCATGGCCGGTGATCTTTCCTGGGCTCGCCATCGGCCTTGCCGTGCTGGGGTTCAACCTGTTGGGCGACGGTCTCCGTGAGGTATTGGATCCCAAGCTGAGGAGGACGCAATAGGGAAAGGAGCAGAGGTGAAGGATGGGTGGATGCTGGACCTTCCCGTGACGGAACAGCCGAACCCGGTAGCCGTGGGATTGGACACGAAGACGACACTGGGCATCCTCAACATTATGAACGCCGAGGACCAGAAAGTCCCCCTGGCCGTGGCCTCCCAATTGGAGACCATAGCTCGGCTCGTGGATGCCTTCGTGCGCGCCTATGAGGCGGGAGGCCGGGTGTTCTACGTGGGGGCGGGGACGAGCGGCCGCCTGGGGGTTCTGGACGCTGTGGAATGCATGCCCACCTTTGGGATCCCCGCAGGACGTGTGGAGGCTATCCTTGCCGGGGGAATAGGCGCATTTTTCAGGTCGTGGGAGGGCCTCGAAGATGACGAGGCGGCCGGGCAGGCCGTGGTCATCGAGAAGGAGATGGGCCGCGAGGATCTCGTGATCGGGATCACCGCCAGCGGGGAGACACCCTTTGTCCTGGGGTGCGCCGCGGCCGCGAAGAAACGGGGGTGCACCACGGGCGCCATCACCTGCAGCCCCGCCTCCACCATCTCCCGGCTAGTGGACATCCCGGTGGTGGTCGTGGTGGGGCCAGAGGTCGTCGCGGGCTCAACCCGGCTGAAGGCTGGCACCGCCCAGAAACTGGTCCTCAACATGGTGAGCACAACGGCGGCGATCCGACTTGGGAAGGTCTACGATCGGTTTATGGTCGATCTCCAGGCCACGAACCGAAAGCTGCGGGAGCGAGCGGCCCGCATCCTCATGGCCATCACCGGGGAGGACGAAGCGGTAGTGGAAGTGGTCCTGCAAGACGCGAACTATCAGGTCAAGACCGCGCTGTTGATGCTCCTCGGGCGTGTGTCATGCCAAACTGCCCGCGAACTCCTCCAATCGCATGGAGGGTATGTGCGGAAAGCACTGGAAGCACTGGGCATCGGAGGTGAAGATGCGTGCTGAGACGGAACCACTTCAGTTGGGCCACCTGCGGAGGCCGAGCTTCTGGGCCAGGGCCAGGCCCGAGGATCGCCGGGAGGGGCCATGCTCGTGATCGGGCTCATGGCCGGCACCTCCTTGGACGGGATCACGGCGGCACTTGTGGAGATCGAAGAAGCTGGGGAGAGGTTCCCAGAAAGGCCAAAGCTCCGGGTGAAGCTTCTGGCACACCATACCCAGCCTTATCCCCGGGAAGTCCGAGAGGAGTTGCTCGCGCTGTCCACTGCAGGCCATGTGTTCGAGCTGGCCAATATGGACGTCTTCCTCGGGGAGCTCTTCGCCGAGGCGGCGCTGGCGGTCGTGGCCAAAGCCGGACGCGATATCTCGGAAGCGGGGCTTATCGGTAGCCACGGGCAAACGATCTGTCACTTTCCTGGTGGACTTGCTGATTATCCGTTCCGGCGCCCTTGTACACTCCAAATTGGTGAGATAGATGTGATAGCCGCCCGCACTGGGGTCACCACCGTTGGAGATTTTCGGCCCAAGGACATGGCGGTGGGGGGGCAGGGTGCCCCCCTTATCCCTTACGTCGACTACCAGTTGTTCTGGCACCCCGCGCTCCATCGCGTGCTCCTGAACATCGGTGGGATCGCCAACGTCACCTATATCCCGGCCGGAGCCCCCCTCGAGGCGATCAAGGCCTTCGATACCGGGCCAGGGAACATGGTGATCGACGGACTCGTACGCAGGATCAGCAACGGCCAGCTCCATTACGACGAGGATGGCGCGATAGCCGCCCGGGGGCGGGTCCATCCGCCGCTCCTGCAGCTCCTCCTCGACCATCCGTTCATCACGAAGGAGCCCCCGAAGACCACGGGCCGGGAAGAGTTCGGCGACGAGTTCGTGGAGGAGGTGATGGCCCAGGGCCGGAGCATGGGATTGAACGATGAGGATCTGATGGCCACCGTCACTACCTTCACCGCCGAAGCCATCGCCGTGAACTGTCGGAGGTTCCTGGGACCGGTGAACGAGGTCATCGCAGGTGGGGGTGGTGCTCACAACCGTACGCTCATGGAGCGTCTGGCCGCACGGTTCCCCGGGATCAAGGTCACCACCACCCAGGAATACGGGATCCCAGTGGAGGCGAAGGAAGCTCTGGGATTCGCGCTGTTGGCCTATCAGGCCCTTCACCGAAGACCGAACAACGTGCCGTCGGGCACGGGAGCACGGTGCCCGGTGGTCATGGGCAAGATCAGCTGGGAGGTGGCCCGATGACCTGTCTTCCAGAAGCCGCGGACCCCCGGGACGTGGGTATGGACCCAGGTCGTCTCGGGCGGATCGACGCGGTGATCGAGGCGGCCATCGCGGCGGGGACCATCCCCGGGGCGGTGGTGCTGGTCACCCGGTCCGGTAAGGTCGTGAAGCACACAAGCTACGGGATGGCCATGGAGATCCCCGAGCAGCGCCCCATGTGCACCGCAACGATCTTCGACTTGGCCTCCCTGACCAAGGTGGTGGTCACGGTTCCCCTGTCCCTCATGCTCGTGGAGCAGGGCCTATGGAACCTTCGGGATCCCGTCGCGCGCTTCTTCCCTCAACTCGGGTGGGGTGATCAAGTTACGATCTTGCACCTTCTGACGCACACCGCCGGCCTCCCCCCATGGATGAACCTGTTTTACCTCGGACGCGGGCGGGACAGGGTGCTGGAGCTCCTGTGCAGCCATCGCTGGCCGGTGCCGCCCCTGACCCAGGACCCGGGCCGTAGGGTCATCTATAGCGACTTGGGCTACATCCTCGTGGGCGCGGCCATCGAGAAGGTGACCGGAGAACAGCTGGACGTCCTGGCCTCCACGTGGCTATTCACCCCGCTCGGCATGTCGGACACGATGTTCAACCCCCGGCCGGAGCTAGTACACAGGATTGCGGCCACAGAACGCGATCCGAATCGAGGGGGAGTCCTTGTGGGAACGGTGCACGACGAGAACGCGTGGGCCATGGACGGGGTGGCCGGTCACGCCGGTTTGTTTTCCACGGCCAAAGATGTGGCGATCTATGCCCAGACGCTGTTGAACGGCGGCGTGTACGGAGAACAGAAGTTGCTTTCCCCTCGTTCGGTTGAGGTGATGACCTCCCCGCACACCGAGGGCCTGAATGAGAGAAGAGGTCTCGGGTGGATGCTCCAAGGCCCAGGGACCTTGTCCGCGGGGGACTTGCTGTCCGAGCGCGCGTTCGGGCACACTGGGTTCACCGGGACCTCCCTGTGGGTTGATCCCGAGTACGCACTTATCGTGGTGCTGCTGACGAACAGAGTCCACCCGTTACGGGATCGGGGAGCCGCAGAAATACCGGGCCTCCGGGCGTCGGTGAATAACGTGGCTGCTGGGGCGATCGTCGATGGGTGAGCTCTTGGTAAGGGGAGGGACGCTCATTTTGGGGGAACCGGCGGAAGCCTGGAAGGGGGACTTGCTCGCCCGAGACGGCCGTATCGTTCGATTAGACGAAGGAATCCAAGCTCCGAAAGGGGCGACGGAGCTCCACGCCGCGGGCCTGTACGTGGCCCCAGGGTTCATCGACCTCCACGTCCACGGAGGAGGCGGGGCCGACTTCATGGACGCGGAGCCAGAGGCGATACGGACGATCGCAGCCTTCCACGCCGCCCATGGGACGACGACGCTCCTCGCGGGCATCCTCCCCGCGCCCGCGGACACGATGCGACGGGCGATGGCCGCGGTGAGCGAAGCCGCCCCTTGCGGGATCGCCGGCGTGTACCTGGAGGGGCCGTTCGTTCCGCCCAGCAAGCCGGGCGCCCTTGATGGGCGCTGGTTCCTCACCCCTTCACCGGACGCGTTCCGGAACCTTGTTCATGGTCATGAACGCCTGGTCAAGGTGGTGACCCTCGCCCCCGAACTCCCGGGGGCAGACGAACTCCTGCGGGAAGTCCTGGCGGTGGGGGCGGTGCCAGCCATCGGGCATACCGCGGCCACCTACGAGGAGACCATGGCCGCCCTAAGGCACGGGGCCCGACACTTCACCCACCTCTGGAACGCCATGAGCGGCCTCCATCACCGGGAGCCCGGTCCAGTGGGGGCGGCCCTGGACGCGGACGCCTGGGTCGAGCTCATCGTGGACGGGATACACCTCCATCCGGCAACGATGCGCCTCGCGGTCAAGGCCAAGGGATTCGATCGGATCTGCTTGGTCACCGACGCCATCGGCGCCGCCGGCCTTCCCGATGGGGACTATGCGCTCGCAGGGCTTCCGGTCCACGTGCACGATGGAGTCGCCCGGCTCGCCGACGGGACCCTGGCTGGCAGCACCCTTACCATGGACCGGGCGGTGCGGAACTTCATGGAGTTCACCGGGTGCTCGCTCCCCCAGGCGGTCCGAACAGCCAGCCTTACCCCGGCCCGGCTCCTCGGGATCGCCGATCGAAAGGGGGCTCTCGAGGTGGGCAAGGACGCGGACATCGTCGTTTTCGATGACAACTTCAACGTCCACTGGACCATCATCGGGGGCGAGATCGCTTACGCCCGGGAGGGCGGCGCCGGAGGGGATCTCCGCCCCCACCATCCGTTCCCCAGTTGGTCGGAGCAGGACAAGCCATGACTCAGCAGTTGATCGTCCGGCGGAGCTATGAGGAATTGTCTGAGGAGGCGGCGCGGATCGTGGCTCGGCAGCTCCTCCTCAAGCCCGACTCGGTTCTGGGCCTCCCCACTGGCGACACCCCTGAGGGGATGTACCGGGTCCTGGTTCAGCTCCATCGGAACGGGTTCCTGGACTTCTCTAAGGCCACCGCATTCAACCTAGACGAGTACCTGGGGATCCCGCCCGACCATCCCCAAAGCTTTTCCGCCTACATGCGCCGGCACCTTTGGAATCACGTCAATCTGGCGAAGGACAAGGTACACATCCCGGCGAGTCTCCCCGAAGATCCGAAAGCGGAGTGCCTTCGCTATGAGGAGCTGATCCGAAAAAGCGGTGGGATCGACCTCGCCGTCCTCGGGATCGGCGAAAACGGCCACATCGCGTTTAACGAACCGGGCACGCCGTGGGAGCGCCTGACCCACGTGGCCACCCTGTCCCTGGAGACGCGGCGGCGGGAGGCCCGCGCCTTCGGCGGGCTGGAGCAGGTACCCCAGCGTGCCATCACCATGGGGATCAAGACCATCATGCGCGCCCGCGCCATCCTCCTCCTCGCGAGCGGGGCGAGCAAGGCGGAGGCCTTGGCCCGAGCCCTGGCCGGCCCGGTGACCCCGGAAGTCCCCGCCTCCGTGCTGCAACTGCACTCTGCGCTGACGGTGGTCGCGGACCGGGCCGCCGCCCGCGGCCTTGCCGGCTAGAGTTCGCCCCAGCTCTTGCCGGACTTCACGTCCACCTTAAGGGGGGCCTTGAGCTCCCACACCCCCTCCATGAGCCGCTTCACCCGCTCCGCGGCCCCCGCCGCCTCGGCCTCGTCCACCTCGAACACGAGCTCGTCGTGGATTTGGAGGATCATCTCCGCCGCAAGGTCCCTCTCCCGCCACGCCTCGTGCAGGCGAAGCATGGCGAGCTTCATGAGATCAGCGGCCGAGCCCTGGATCGGGGTGTTGATCGCGTTCCTGCGGTCCGCCCCGGCCCCCCGCCGGTCGGCCGCGGCCAGCCTGGGCAGGGGGCGCCGCCGGCCGAGGAGGGTCCGCGCGTACCCGGTCCGCCGCGCCTCCTCCACCAACGCCTCCACGAACGTGGCCACCGTGGGGTAGGCGGCGAAGAACCGGTCGATGAAGAACTTCGCGTCGGATTGGGAGATCCCAAGGTCCCGGGCCAGGCCGTACGGGCTGATCCCGTAGATGATCCCGAAGTTCACGCGCTTGGCCACGGTGCGCATCCGCCCGTCCACCTGCCCCGGCGGCACGCCGAACAGGGCGGACGCGGTGCGCCGGTGGAGGTCCTCCCCCCGCCGGAACGCCTCGATGAGCCCTTCGTCCCCGCAGAGGTGGGCGAGGATCCGGAGCTCGATCTGGGAGTAGTCCGCCCCGAGGAGCACCCGCCCCGGCGGGGCCACGAACGCCCGGCGGATGTCCACCCCCACCTCGTGCCGGGACGGGATGCTCT
This sequence comes from Candidatus Acetothermia bacterium, assembly GCA_024653305.1. Classification (NCBI taxonomy): domain Bacteria; phylum Candidatus Bipolaricaulota; species Candidatus Acetothermia bacterium. The sequence continues at coordinate 51,899 of JANLFW010000002.1, forward strand.
GGAGGTTGGGATCGGACGAGGAGAGGCGCCCGGTGGCGGTCCCGGTCTGGTTGAACGAGGTATGGATCCGGCCAGTCTTGGGGTGCACGTAGGCCGGAAGCTTCTCCACGTACGTGTTCCTGAGCTTCTCGAGCTCCCGGTACGCCACGAGCTTGCCGGGGAACTCGTGGTAGAGGGCGAGCTCCCGCAGGACCAACGCATCGGTGGAAGGGCCGGTCTTGGTCCGCTCCAGCACCGGGAGCTTCAGCCGCCCGTATAGGACCTCCCGCACCTGGGGGGTGGAGTTGGGGTTGAACGTACAGCCGGCCAGGGCGTAGAGCTCCCCCCGGAGCTGGTCGAGCAGGACCTCCAGTTCCTTGCCCTGCTCCCGCAGCACGTCCACGTCCAGGAGCACCCCGCGGCGTTCCATCCACCGCAAAACGTCGATCAGCGGAACCTCTACTTCCGCGAAAAGCGGGAACAGCTCCGCCTCTCGCAGCCGTTGCGTGAGCCGGGGCCGCAGCCGACACACCACCTCCGCGTCCTCCCCCGAATAGCGGGCCGCCCGCTCCACCGGGACCTCGTGGATCTCCTTCTCCCCCCCTTCGGCGAGGAGCTCTCGGTACGTCTGCACCTTCTCCCCGAGTTCGTCCCGCACCACCACATCGAGGCCGTGGGCCGGGGCGTCGGGGCGGAGCAACCAGTGGGCGATCATGGCATCGAAAGCAACCCCACGGGCCTCGATCCCGTAGCCTGCGAGCACCTGGAGGTCGTACTTCAGGTTCTGCCCGATGATCCGGGGCTTCTCCCCCTCGAGGAGGGGGCGCAGCCCCGCGAGGACCTTGGGGAGGGGGAGCTGGGGCGGCGCCCCCGGGTAGCGATGCCCCACCGGGATGTAGTAGGCCTCATACGGCTCCACCGCTACCGCGATCCCCACGATCTCCGCCGCGAGGGGATCGGTGCTCGTCGTCTCCAAGTCCAGACTGAGTTCCTCGGCCCCGGCCAACCGGTCAAGCAGGGCAGCGAACGCGTCCTCGCTGAGCACCACCTCGTAGCGCGGCGCCGGACCCGCCTGGAGCTTGAGCTCGGCCAGGATGGACCGAAACTCGAGGCCCTCGAGCACCTCCGCGAGGTGCTCCGGGACGATGGGCCGGGGCTGACAGTCAGCCACGGAAAGGCCCAACGGGACCTCCTTCAGGCGCACCAGCTCTCGCGACAGCAGCGCCTCCTCGCGATGTTCGGTAAGGGCGTGGGCGATCCTGCGATTGCGCACCCGATCGGCGGCGGCGAGCACCGCCTCCAGCGACCCGTGCTCGCGCAGGAGCTCGACCGCGGTCTTCTCGCCGACCCCCTTGACCCCGGGGACGTTGTCCACCGCATCCCCCTCCAGGGCGAGGAGGTCCACGATCCGCTCCGGCGGGACGCCGAACCGCTCCTCCACCCCACGCCGGTCGAGGAGCACCAAATGATCGCTGGGCTTACGTCCTGGACGGAGCAGGGCCACCCGATCGCTCACGAGCTGGGCCATGTCCTTGTCCCCGGTGAGGTGGAGGACAGCGATCCCCTCCCGCTCGGCGGCCCAGGACAGGGTGGCCATGACGTCGTCGGCCTCGTACCCGGGGCACTCAAGGTAGGGGATCCCGAACACATCGAGGAGCTCCCGCACCCGCGGCAGCTGCCTGGCCAACGCCTCCGGCATCGGCTTCCGCGTCGCCTTGTAGTCGGCGTAGGCCTCGTGGCGCACCGTCTTCCCCTCCGCGTCGAACGCCACCGCCACGTACCGGGACGGGTACTGGCGGAGGGCCATGAGGAGGGTGCGAACGAACCCGTACAGGGCGCCCGTCGGTTCCCCTTTGGACGTGGCGAGGTCGGGGATCGCGTAGAAGGAGCGGAACAGGGCGGAGTGACCGTCCACGAGGAGGAGCCGCTCCGCTACCTCGTGGATCCCCAGGGCCTGGTAGACGTTCATCCCGTCCCCTCCAGGAGGGCGCAGATCGCGATGGCCAGGGCATCGGCGGCGTGATCGCTGCCGACCTTTTCCCCGACGAGGCTCTGCACCATGTGGATCACCTGGTCTTTCGGGGCGGAGCCGCTGCCGCAGATCCACTTCTTCACCTCGCGCGGGGCGAACGTGTACAGGCGCCGGCCCTGGGCGAGGAGCTTCACCACGCCCACCACCTCCCGCGTGGCCATCGCCGAAGGGGCGTTGCGGGCGAGGTACACCTCTTCCACCGCCACCCCAGTGGGGTCGTAGGCGGCGATCACCTCGGCGAGCTTGCCGTGAATGGCGCTCAATCGGTCGGGGACCGGAACCGAAGCCCTCGTGCGGATCGTGCCCGCGCTCAACAACTCCGGCCGGACGCCTCCGGCCACCACCGCGTACCCGGTGGCGGTGAGCCCAGGGTCCACGCCGAGGATCCGGATCGCCCTCATAGGAGGTCCTTGAGCTTGGCCAGCCGAGGATCCCGGGTCTTCTCCGCCGTCCCACACCCCGGCCGATGTCCCTCCCGGTTCAGGTCCGCCCCGCACGTCGGGCACAGGCCGCGACAATCCGGCCGACACAGGGGCTTCAGGGAAAGTCCAATCCGCATCCCGGCCTCGATCATCGGCCGCAGCTCAAGATAGGGGCCGACGAGCTCGTCGGGCAGCACCTCCAGGGAATCCTCGTGGTCCACCTGTTCCACCAGGTCCACCAGACACCGGGAACACGGGCGGTGCACCCGTCCCTGAACGCGCACCGTCAGCACCACCCGCCCGTCCTGGTAGAACGCGACCGCATCGGCGTGCACCGCTCCCTCCACCAGGAGCGACTCGCCCCGCCAGTCCAACTCGGGGATGTCCTCCTCGCCGCTCACCGCAAACGGGCGGCCGGGGGCAGCCCGCATCGCTTCTAGGTCCAGCTTCATGTTCCCCTCCTTGCCCTGAGCCGAACAGCCAGGTCCACCGCCCGGCGCACCGGGGCCACGTCGTGGACGCGGACCATGTCCGCCCCCCGGGCCACGGCCACCGCGCAGGCGGCGAGCGTCGCTTCCAGACGCTCCGCCACCGGCAGGCCGAGCACCGCCCCGAGGAAGCTCTTGCGCGACGGGCCGACCAGGATCGGCCGGCCGAGCTCGCCGAGCTCGTCAAGCCGCCGCAGGAGGTCCAGGTTGTGCTCCACCGTCTTGCCAAACCCGATCCCAGGGTCGACGGCGACGAGATCGCGGTCGATGCCGGCCGCCGCGGCCACCTCGATCCGCTCGGCCAGGAATGACCTCACCTCGCGGACCACGTCCTGATAGTGGGGGGCGAGCTGCATCGTTCTCGGGGTGCCCTGCATGTGCATCAGCACCACCGGGGCGCCGTGGCCGGCCACCACCCGGGCCATTCCAGGGTCGGCACGCAGGGCAGAGATGTCGTTGACGACCTGCGCCCCGGCCCGCAAGGCGGCCTCGGCCACCGCGGCCTTGGTGGTGTCCACCGACATCGGCACCCCCAGGCGACCACGCAGCCGCTCGATCACCGGCAGGACCCGCCGCAGCTCCTCTTCGGCCGGGACCGGCTCCGCCCCGGGCCGGCTGGATTCGCCGCCGATGTCGACAAGGTCTGCGCCCTCCTTGGCCAGGCGCAGGGCATGGGCCGCCGCGGCGTCGGGATCGAAAAACCGCCCCCCGTCGGAAAACGAATCCGGGGTCACGTTCACCACGCCCACCACCAGGACGCGGCCCTCAAGATCCCATTCCCCCCACCGGGCCATCGGGGCAAGTATAGCACGGGATTTGAACTTGGGATCATCCCCCTCTACCATTACCGGGCCAAGGGGTGATGCACGTGAAGGTACTGTTGATCCGGGAAGTGCCGGGCCTAGGGATCCCCGGGGACGTGGTGGACGTCAAGGACGGCCATGCCCGTAACTACCTGTTCCCGCAGAAGCTCGCTGTCCCCCCCACCGCCCACGCGATGGCCCGGTTCGCCAAGCTGCGTGCCCAATACAAGATGGAGCTCGCCGACCGCCGCACCCGGGCCCAAGCGCTGGCGGAGAAGCTCCTCGGGGCGGAGTTCGTGTTCCTCCGCCGGGTGCACGACGAAGACAAGCTCTACGCCGCCGTGCGCCCCGCGGACCTGGCCCGGGCGATCGAGGAGCGGTTCGGCGAGAAGATCGATCCGGACCGGATCCGAATGGGAGCAGTGGAGGCGCTGGGGGAGTACCCGGCGGAGATCACCCTGTACGAGGACATCACCGCCACGGTGACGGTGAAGGTCGAGGTCGCCGCCTGAGGACGGGGTGGCCGAAAGAGGCGAGCATACCGGGAGCGCTCGTCGGTCGGGGTTCGGATAAGCGGGGCCCCCAGGGATTCCGCCAGGAATCCTTGGGATGCTAGCTTATGGGCCCGTTCCTGTGGGCGGTGGCGCGGTCCGCCCTGGGGACGATCCTCTCCCGCATCACCGGCCTTGTGCGTGACGCGGCCGTGGCCTACGTGTTCGGGGCCTCGGCCTCCTACGACGCGTTCCTGGTGGCCCTGTTCATCCCCAATGCGCTGCGGCAGCTCCTCGGGGAGGGGGGGCTCGCCGCCGCGTTCCTCCCCGTGTACGCTCGGGCCAAGGAGCACGGGGAAGGCGACGCTCTGGCCCGGTCCACGTTCGCCCTCCTCTTCGTCATCCTCCCCCCGCTGTGCCTGGTCGGGGCCCTGCTCGCCCGGTGGTATGTGCCCATCCTCGCCGCCGGCTTCCCTCCGGAGAAGATGGCCCAGGCGGTGAACCTCGCCCAGTGGCTGTTCCCCCTGATCGGGTTCGTGTCCGTGGCCGCTTTGAGCGGGGGGATCCTCAACGCCCATGGCCGGTTCTTCCTGCCAGCCCTCGCTCCGGCGGCCCTCAACCTGAGCATGGTGGTGGGCGCGGTGTTCCTGTCCCGCTGGCTTCGTCCCCCGATCTTCGGCCTCGCCGCCGGGGCGCTGGTGGGCGGCGTGGGCATGGTCGCGATCCAGCTCCCATTTCTGCGCGGCCAGATCCTCGGGCGGTGGCCGGTGTGGCCGCCTCACCCCGACCTCGGGGACGTGGGGCGGCGCCTGCTGCCGGTGCTGGGCGGGCTGATGGTGGCCGAGGTGAACACGCTCGTCGACAACCGCCTCGCCTCGTACCTCGCCGACGGGTCCATCGCCGTCCTCCAGTACGCGATGCGGCTGTTCCAGTTTCCCCTCGGGGTGGTGGCGGCCTCCGTGGCCGCGGTGGCCCTGCCCCGCCTCGCCCAGCACGTGGCCCGGGGTGAGGAGCAGGGGTTCCGAACTGCGCTCGCGCGGGGGTTCCTGGTCACCGCGGCGTGCATGCTCCCGGCGATGGCCGGCCTCCTCGTGTTGGGCCGGCCGATCCTGGCCATGCTGTTTCAGCGGGGGGCGTACACCGCCGCCGACACCCTGCGCACGTACGGGGCGCTCGCCGGGTACCTCGCGGGCCTGTGGGCCTACGCGCTTATGTACTTGTTCTCGCGGGCGTTCTTCGCCCTGGGACGGCCCGCTCTCCCCGTTCTGGCCGGGGCAGTAGCCCTGGCCCTGAACGTGGGACTCAACCTGTGGTGGGTGCGGATCTGGGGCACGTTCGGCCTGGCCCTGGCCACCGGGATCGCCGGCTGGGCCGATGCCCTCCTCCTGGGGATCATCCTGTGGCGGCGCCATCCGGGGTGGGTCCAGTGGCGACCGGTCCTGGCCGTGGGGCTGGCGTCGGCCGGGATGGGCCTGGGCGTGGCGGTGGCCGACCGCTTCCTCGTCCCCTACGGCCCGTGGGTGGAAGTGGCGGTGGGGACGATGTTGGGAGTTGTCCTCTACCTAGGGCTCGCCTGGCTCCTCGGCCTCCCCCGCTGGCTCAGGGCCGCACGATGAGGCCCTGCTCCTCCTCGGGGGGCGGGGGGAACGCGCCCAAGAGCCCACGCACGAACCGTTTCTCGTCCTCCGGGCTGCGGTAGCACCCGAGCCAATCGGCAACCGCTTGCGCGGCCCCGCGCAGCTTGTCCCCGTCGACCTCGCCCTTCTGACGAAGAGGGCCGAACAGGTCGACCAGGATCCGTCCCAACGGGGGGGGCGCCGGTCCGACCATCACCACCGGGGACAGGCTCTGGGCGAGGTGCACGAGGGCTGCCTCTACCTCGGCGTCGTCGGCCGGCTCGCGGTGGAGGATCGCCGCCAGCGCCTCGGCCAGGGCCTCCACGTACGACCACGTGATCTCGCGGCCCGCCGCGTCGAGTTCACGGCGCCACGCGGTCCACGCCTGGACGAGCTCCCGCGCCCGCCGGGCCCGCAGCCGTTCTTCTGCCGCCAGGTAATAGGTGCAGTCAGGCCGACACCGGATGAACCGACCGCGATGGGCCCCGCAACACTGGCTGCACAAGCGCTGGTCCAACGCCGGACAGCGCCGGTCGCCCGTGCGCTTTCCGCAAAGTTGGCAACGGGTGGTACTCACAGGGCGCCGAACTGGCGGCGGACCTCCTCAGACATCATGTCCGGAGTCCAGCGGGGCTCCCACACCAGGCTGACCTCGACGTCGTACCCCTCGAACTCCCGGCGCAGGACCTCCTCCACCTGGGCCGGCAGGGACGCGGCCAGCGGGCATCCGGGGGTGGTGAGGGTCATGTCCACAAGGATCTGGTCGTCATCCACTCGGACGTCGTAGATGAGGCCCATATCCACCACGTTGATCCCCAGCTCGGGATCGATGACGTGGTCACGGATGATCGCCCGAACCGCGTCCGGGCTGGGCTTCATCGCTTGCCCCTCCCCTTGCGCGCGCTCGGCTTCCCCGTCTCCCCTGGCTTCTGGGCCAGGCCGACCACGTCGGCCAGCGTGCTCCCGGCGAGCTCCTGGATAAAGCGCGCCTCGAGCTGCCGCCAGAAGGGCACAGTGGGGCAACCCTCGTTCATAGGGTAGCCTCCGCCCCGCACCTTCCCGTACACGAGGACCGGCGTCTCCGGCTCCAGGGCCTTGATGACCTGGTCCAGCTTGATCTCTTGCGGGGAACGGGCCAGGCGGTACCCACCGGTGCGGCCCTTCTGGGCGGTGACCACGCCAGCCCGACGGAGATCGAGGAGGATCTTGCGCACGAACGCCTCGGGGACGTGATAGCCGTCGGCGATCTCGCGAGCTGAGTGGTATCCAGTCGGCTTGGTAGCGAGCTCGTAGAGGATCCGCACTCCGTAGCCTAACCGCTTACTGGTGATCATGGTCGGCATTTTATACCCAACGGCGCGCGCGGTCCACAACCCGCTCCGCCTCGGCCCGCGCCCAGTTGTCGGCGGCGAGCACCGCCTCCAGGCTGGCAATCGATTGAGGAACGTGCCGCGCGAGCACGGTCTCGATGCCGTGGGCGATGGCTGGGAACGAGATCTTCCCGCGCAGGAACGCGTTCACCAGCACCTCGTCCGCGGCGTTGGCCACCGCCGGTGCCGTCCCGCCCGCCTTCCCGGCGGCGAGCACCGTCCAAAACGCGGGGTAGCGGTCCCGGGGGAGCTCACGAAACGCGAGCCGGAGCCCCTCCAGGGGCAATCGCGCCGGGGGCGGGGGAAGCCGCCGGGGATGGGTCAGCGCGGCCCGGATGGGGATACGCATGTCCGCCGGGGCCAGTTGCGCCAGCACCGTCCCGTCCACCAGCTCCACCAACGCATGGACCTGTGATTCCGGGTGCAGCAGCACCCCGATCCGGTCCCACGGCGCGGCGAACAGGTGATGGGCTTCGATGACCTCGAACGCCTTGTTCACCAGGGTCGCCGAGTCCACCGTGATCCGGGGCCCCATGCGCCACGTGGGATGGGCGAGGGCCTCCGCCGGGGTCACCTGAGCCAGTGTGGCCGGATCCCGGTCGCGGAGCGGCCCCCCGGACGCGGTCAGCCAAAGACGGGCCACCTCATCGGGGCGCACCCCGGCGAGGAGCTGCCACAGGGCGGCGTGTTCGGAGTCCACGGGGACGATCTGGTCCGGCCACATCCGCGCCGCCAGCACCAGCTCTCCGGCCACGACCAGGGATTCTTTGTTCGCCAGGGCGAGCTTCTTTCCGGCATGGAGGGCGGCCAGGGTGGCCACGAGCCCGGCCGCCCCCACCACCGCGTTGAGCACGAGGTCCACTTCGGGGAGCGAGGCGAGCGCGGCGAGGCCTTCCGGGCCGTGGATGACCTCGACCTCAGGGGGGAGCAGCCGCCGGATGGCCGTGGCCTCGCCCGCACCGGCCACCCCCACCCGGCGCACCCCGAACTCCCGCGCTTGGGCGGCCAGGACCTCGACCTCGCGGCCCGCGGCCAGGGCCACCACTCCCACCGGTTCCCCCCGGGCGCGCAGTTCGCGGACGACGTCAAGGGCTTGGGTGCCAATGGAGCCGGTGGCCCCGAGGACGGCGATCCGGGTCATCCCGCCGGTTCGAGCACGACGTCGGCGAGCAGGGCGTTGAGATCGTCGCTTTCGAGCACCTCCCGCCGCAGAAGCTCCTGGGCCACCCGGTCCAGGGCCGCCCGGTTGCGGGCGAGGAGCTCTCTGGCCTTCTCGTAGGCCTGGGTGAGGATGCGGCGGATCTCCCGGTCCACCGCAGCGGACAGCTCCTCGGAGTGCGCGTCGCTCTTGACGATCTCCTCGCCAAGGAAGATGTTCGTCCGCTCCTTGCCCAGGCTGATTGGGCCCACCGCCTCGGACATCCCGTACTCCACGACCATGCGGGTGGCGATCTCCGTGGCCTGCTTGAAGTCCTCCGCCGCCCCGGTGGTCTGCTCGCCGAACACGATCTCCTCAGCTGCCCGCCCCCCGAACAACACCGTCAGCCGGTCCAGGAGCTCGGCCTTGGAGATGATGTACTTGTCCTCGGTGGGGAGGGGCAGGGCGAACCCGAGGACCCCGGCGCCGCGGGGGACGATGGTCAACTTGTAGATGGGGTCGGTGTGGGGGAGGAGCTTGCTCACCAGGGCGTGCCCGGTCTCGTGGTACGCGATGCGCAGGCGTTTCTCCTCCCTGATGTACATGCCGCGGCGGGCGAGGCCGGTGAGGACTCGGTCCAGCGCCTCCTCAAAGTCACGGAGTTCGATGCGGTCCTTGTTGGAGCGGGCGGCGAGGAGGGCGGCCTCGTTGCACACGTTCTCCAGGTCCGCCCCTACGAACCCAGGGGTCCGCCGGGCGAGCAGGTTCAGGTCCATGTCTGGGGCCAGCTTCTTGTCCCGGGTGTGGATCTTGAGGATCGCCTCACGGCCGTGCAGGTCCGGCGGGGGCACGGCGATCTTGCGGTCGAACCGGCCCGGCCGGAGGAGGGCCGGGTCGAGCACGTCCGGGCGGTTGGTGGCGGCGAGCACGATCACGCCCGTGTTCCCCTCGAACCCGTCCATCTCCGCCAGGAGCTGGTTCAAGGTCTGCTCGCGCTCGTCGTGGCCGCCGCCCAAGCCCGCCCCACGCTTGCGGCCCACCGCGTCGATCTCGTCGATGAACACGATGCACGGGGCGCTGGCCTTGGCCTTCTGGAACATGTCGCGCACCCGGGCCGCCCCCACCCCGACGAACATCTCCACGAAATCGGAGCCGGAGATGGAGAAGAACGGGACGCCCGCCTCCCCGGCGATGGCCCGGGCGAGGAGGGTCTTGCCGGTGCCCGGCGGCCCCACGAGGAGGATCCCCTTCGGGATCTTGGCCCCGAGGCGGGAGAACCGATGGGGGTCGCGGAGGTACTCCACGATCTCCCGCACCTCGTCCAGCACCTCGTCGATCCCGGCCACGTCCTTGAACGTGACCTTGGTGAACTCCTTGGCCACCAGCTTCGCCCGGGACTGGCCGAACGTGAACGCCCCGCCCCCCTGCATGCGGCGCATCATGTACATCCAGAACACGATCACCAGCACCACGGGGAGGAGGTACATCAGGAGCGGCAGGAGCCACGTCCCCCCGCTGGCCGCCTGGAACCGGTAGCGAACGCCGTTCTCGTCCATGAGCCGGGCCAGCTCCACGTACAGGGGCGAGCCCTCGGGCGGGCCTTGGGCCACGAACCGCTCCCCGCTTGCCAGCGCGCCCTCGATGCGGCTGCCCTGGATCACGGCCTCCTGGACCTCTCCGGCCCGGATCCTGTCCTGAAGGTACGAATAGCTGAACTCATTCGCCCGCTGCTGGCTGGAGGGCCAAAACGCCTGGGCCAAAAGCAGCGCCACCACCACCATCACCAGGATGAAGGTGAGGCTGCGCAGGTTGCGCGGCGGTGGAATTGATCTTCTGTCCATATCGCTTCATTGTAGCCCTGATTTTCCCCGGGATCAACGGCCCCGCGTAGCCGGCGCGCGAGGGGACGGATACAATGCCGACATGCCCCGGTGGTTCCTGATCCTCGCCCTGGTCGCCTCCCTCGCTGGGCCGGCCTGGGCCGGCCTGGAACGCCTGGATCCCGTGCTGCGCGCGCTCGTCCACGCCCAAACCGAGGGCGGTCCGGCACAGCTCCTCGACCCTCAGGTGCTCGTCCAGATCGCATCCGCGTCCGTGGACGGGGTCCCGCTCTACCCAGAACAGGTCCCGCCGGCCCCGGACCAGCTGCGGGTGCGGGTGTTCGTGCAAACGCGCACACGCGCGGCCGCCCACGCCCTCCCCGGGTTCCAGCCCCGCCAGGCCGTGGGGCGCCTCGCCACCGGGGAGGTGGCGGTGCCGGATCTCCCGGCGCTTTCCGACCACCCGGAGGTGGTGTACGTCGCGGCCAGCCGCCCCCTTTCCCCGACCCTAGACCTGTCCGTGCCCGAGGTGGGGGCCCCGGCGTTGTGGTACAGCACCCTCAGCACCACCGGCCAGGGGGTGATCGTGGGGGTGGTGGACTCGGGGATCGACGTCCTGCATAAGGACTTTCGTACTGGGCGTGCTGGGGACGAGCTGAAGACGCGGATCGTCTACCTATGGGATCAGACCGCCCCCGGCGGGTGGATGCCGCCGTGGTGGGGGGACGCGTTCACGGAACGTCGCTACGGCCGCGTGTTCACCCAGAACGACCTTGAGGCGGCCATCGCCGCCGGGACCTCCCCGACCACGGACACCCTGGGCCATGGCACCCACGTCGCCGGGATCGCCGCGGGGGACGGTACCTCCTCCACCCTCGGCCTGCGCGGGGTGGCCCCGGGGGCGGACCTGGTGGTGGTGAAGACCACGTTCTACGAGGATGACGTGGTGGACGGGGTGCGGTTCGTGTTCGAGGCGGCGGCGACGCTGGGGAGGCCGGCGGTGGTGAACCTGTCCCTGGGCGGACACGCCGGGCCCCATGACGGGACGTCCCTGTTCGAGCAGATGCTCGACGCCCTCGTGGACCGCCCTGGGCGGGCGGTGGTCGTGTCCGCGGGGAACGAGGGCGACAGGAAGGTCCACGTGGGGGCCGACGTATGGGCCCGCACCACGTGGCACCTCGTGGCCGAGAAGGGGATCGTGGGGGTGCAGCTCTGGCACCCGGCGGCGGCGGGCTTCACCGTGAGGGTGACAGCCCCCACCGAGGAGACGGTCACCGCCCCCCCCGGCACCACCCGGTGGGCCCCCACCGCCTCGGGCTCGGTGCAGCTGGACAACGCGGTTTCCATCCCGCCCAATGGGGACAGGGTCATCTACATCTCCCTCATCGGGGCGGAACGCGGATCGCGGTGGACGATCACCCTGGACCCCGTGCGGGGCGGCCGGGTGGACGGGTGGGTGGAGGACCCCGCTGCGGGGTGGTTCATGGAAGGGGACGGGGACATGGCCATCGCCGAGCCGGGCAACGCCCGCCGGGTGATCACCGTGGGGGCGTACGTCACCAAGAACCGGTGGACGTCGCTCGCGGGAGAGCAGTCGGTGACCGAAGGCTACCCGCTCGGGGCGCTGGCCCCGTTCTCCTCCCGCGGCCCGACCCGGGACGGCCGGCTCAAGCCGGATCTTGCCGCGCCGGGGGCGTGGATCGCCTCCGCCCGATCCCGGGACGCACCGCCCTCACCGTGGCTAACCCTCCCTGACCGGGAGCACTCCATGCTCCTTGGGACGAGCATGGCCGCGCCCCACGTCACCGGAGCGGTGGCCCTGCTCCTCTCCCGCAACCCCGGCCTGGATTGGCAGGACCTCAAGAAGGCGCTCACCGGCGGGGCGCGGCGAGACCCGTTCGTGGGGCCGGCCCCCAACGACGCGTGGGGGGCGGGGAAGCTGGACGTGCCGCGGGCGGCGGACCTCGTCTCCGGCGGGGGACCGGGCGAGGCTTCGGTGCTTGCGGCCCTGGCCAACCCGGTGGACCGGGAGGCCGTGTTCCGCTATCGGTGGCCGGAGGGGGCCACGTGGGCGGAACTGCACGTGTACGATATTGCCGGAAACCGCCTCGCCGCGTGGCGGCTGACGGGGCGGGAGGGGGAAATCCGGTGGAACCTCCGGGCGGCGGATGGCCGGCCGGTGGCGAGCGGCCTGTACCTCGTGGTCCTCGTCACCGACCGCGGGCGGTCAGAGGTGGTGCGGTTGGTGGTGCAGCGATGATCCGGAGCGTGGCGGCGCTGGTCCTCGCCGTGGCGGTGGCGGGCCTCGGCCAAGGGCATGTGGGGGGCGGCGTCCTGTTCGCCCTCGCCGGGGGCGCCCGGTCGGCAGGGATGGCCGGGGCCGGCCTGGCCGTGGCCGACGGCGCAGGGCTGTTCCTGAACCCGGCTGCTCTAGTGGGCACGGCGGGATGGGAGGCCCTGTCCGCGTACGCGCGCCAGTTCGGGGCCGCCGACTTCGCCCTCGTGTCCCTGGCCGGCCCCGGGCTGGGCGTGGCTGCGATGGCCCTGGATGCCGGGTCCATCGGCCCCGGGCTCGCGTTCCGGGTGGAGGGGGCGGTGGCCGCGGTCGGGATCCCCATCTACGGCGGGCTCTCCGTGGGAACGCGGGCGCGGCTGCTCCATCCGGTGGCCCCGGTGGAGGCGCTGGGGTGGGCGGTGGACGCAGGGGTGCTCTGGCAGGGCCCGGTCCAGGTGGGCCTCGTTTGGCAAGGGGTGCTTTCCCAGCCGGCGTTCCCAGGGGAACACTGGCCGCGGACCCTGGCGGCGGGCGTCGCGGTCCCGTTCCGATGGGGCACCTTCCTATCCGGAATCGTGGCGCTGGACGTGACCGGCCTCGCCGCGGGGGCGCCAGCACTGGCCGCGGGCGGCGAGCTGTGGGCGGGGGGCATCGCGGTCCGGGCAGGCATAACCGCGAATTCCGTCTCGTTCGGTGCCTCAGTCCGGTGGAGCTCGTTCCAGCTCGACTGGGCGGCGGTGGCCCACCCCGTGCTCCCGGCCGCGTTTCGCGTATCCTTAACCGTGAGGTTTCCATGACAAAAGCGTGGCTTATCTTGATCGTGCTCATCGGTTTCGCCGGGCTGGCCCAGGTTCAGACCCCGTCGTTCACCCTCACCGTGACCGGGGAAAAGACGTGGACCGTACGGTTCGGGATCGGCGCCCCGGAGCTCCTGGCGCTGGAGAACATCCCCCCTGCTCAGCTCGTGTTGGGCCAATCCCTTTGGGCCGAGGTCACCGGTATCGCCCTAGGGTTCCTGACCCTCAAGGCCAGCTTCAACGATCAGCTCGGCTCGGCCTTCCAGGACTTCGTGCTCCTGGTGGACCGCCCCCCCTGGGAGGGGCAGCTCGGGCACTTCGTGGTCGGGGCGGATGGGGCCGAGCTCGGGGTGTACAACAAGAAGCTCCTCGGGGCACGGCTGGGCTACCACGGGGATGGGGTCACGGTGAGCGGCCTCGCCGCACGCCTGGAGGGGATCTCGGAGTCCCTTACCTTCCGCGGGGAGAGCGCCCGCGCTGAGGCCCTGTTCGCGACCGAGGACCCCGACCGCCCTTGGCAGCCGGCCCCGTACCTACGCCACGTGGAGGGCCTGTACTCCTGGCCCCTGCGCGCCCCGTTCGTGGAGGGGTTCTCCGAGGCCCAGTTCCAGTTCCTCCTGTCTCAACCCCTGTGGCGGTTCCTCGGGAATTGGGGCCTCGGCTACCTCCAAGAGGTGATCGAGGAGGCTTCGGCAGTCCCCCTCACCACAGGCGATTTCCTCGTGCTGCGCGACGAGGGGGATGTCCTGATCCTGCAGGCCGCGCCGGCGGTGCTCCTCCGCCGTCGGGTCCAGGACACCATCGAAGCCTACAACGACCAGCATGGCCTCTCCGGCCCGGATCGGAAAACGTACCCGTTCATCGAGGGGAGCGCACTTGAGGAGAAGTTCCTGGCCGAGCTTTCCCAATTCGTAGAGATTACGGTGGACGAGGAAGGGTACGCGTTCTCCGCCGCCGCGCGGCGTCGCTACCTCCTGCTCGGGGAGCGGGACGTGATCGAGGGGACGCTCACGCTCCTCGTGCGCCTGCCCGGGGAAGAGGCGTTCCGCCCCATCGACGACCCGGCCCTGGCCGACTTCGCCTGGTCGTTGTACCCCGCCGAGGGGGTGTTGCGCATCGCTTTCCCCGACACGTTCTTCCGTGCCGGGGCCGCGGTGCGGGCGGCGTTCGACTACCGGCGGGAGGGGAACGTGTTCATGCTCGGGCTGTCCGTGGTCCCCGGGTCGGAACGGGTGTACCTAAACGGGAAGCCCCTCGTGCGGAACACGGACTACACCATCGACTATGAGGTCGGGATGCTGATCCTGTTTGCGCCCCTCTCCCAGACCGACGAGCTGCGGGTGGACTTCGAGCGGCAGCGGGGGGGCTTGGGCGGGTACACGGAGTACGAGCGGAACTTCTTCGGGCTGACGGTGACCGTGCCCGGTCTGGACGGGTTCCAGCTTTCCCTGTCCCGGGCGGCCGATTCCGGCCGGCCGGAGCCCACCAGCCGGACCATGCCCAACACCCACTCCGTGGCCGCGCTGCGCCTGGCCGGGGAGGTGGCGGGGTGGAAGTACCGCCTGAGCTTGGGCGGCTCGGAGAACGTGTTCCCCGCTGACGACAACGCTCGCATCCCCGCCCCGAACCGGATCAACGCCATCGCCCGCGTCCAGGCGGCGGACGGGGAGTACGTGGTGTTTGCCCACCAGAACGGGATCACCGTATACCGGGGCGGGGCCTTCTCCGGGTATGGGGGGGCGGAGGGGATGTCCGGGCGGGCGGCGCGGGATCTCCTGGCGCTTTCGGATCGGCTTCTCATCGCCACCGACGTCGGGCTGACCGTGGTCCGCCTGTGGGAGGCGTCCCCGTTCGATCGGGTACGGAGCTGGATCCGGTTGGACAAGACAAGGGACGACCTGCCGGGGAGCGAGGTCCTGGCGCTGGCTCAAGGTGGAGGTCAGGTGTTCTTGGCCACCGACGAGGCGGTGGCCGTGTTCGCCCCGGCGGACGTGGAGGCCCCACGCACCTGGCGCACGTGGGAACTGCCCGCCGACGCCCGTCCCATGTCCCTCCTCTGGGCCGGGGGACAACTGTACCTGGGGACGGAGGACGGCCTGTACGTACAGGAGGGCGAGGGGTGGACACAAGTGCCGGCGGTCCCTGGACCGGCGCGCGCCCTCCTCGCCCGCGGGGACGAGCTCCACGTGGCCACCGACGAGGGGATCCGGGTGCTGCGCGGCGGGACCGGGGCCGGCTGGATCGCCATCGGCAAGAGCGTGTACGGGATGGCGATCTGGGACGGGGCGTTATGGTATGCGGCCGAGGACGGCCTGTGGCGGGATGGAGAGCCAACTCCGGCGGTGGCTGGGCCGATCACCGCAGTGGGGGTGGGGAGCGGTGGACTGTGGGCCGGCGGCCGGGCCGATGCCGAGTTCCGCCTGGACCTGTGGCGGCTTGCCCCACAACCGGAGCGGTATCCGCCGGGCCTGACCAGGATCGACGGCCGTGACCTCGGCCGGTTCAACGACATCCCGGAGGCCGACCATACCCGGCTCGGGGTGACGGCGGGCCTGACCCTCGCCCGCGACGTGGGCGATTGGCGGTGGGAGCTGAGCGGCAGCACCCGCTCCCCGGGGTATGAGGTCATCGGGCAGGCCGGCCGATCCGACTCCCATGGGGTCGGGTTCGTGGCCCGCTACCTCAAGGAGGAGAGCGTCCGCCTCGAGGTGCGCGGGCGGTGGGACGTGGTGGACCTGTTCACCACGCCCCGTGCCCGGTTGAGCGGCGGGCTCGACTGGAGCTGGTCCGAGGGGGCCAAGGTCTGCCTCACCCTCTCCCCCACCCTGACCGGGATTGGCCCGTCCGAGGCAGCCCGCCTGGACCTGGACTACCGTGCCGGCATCTCCGGGGAATGGCAGGCCCTATCTGGGCAACTCGCCTTAGGCGGAAAGCTCACGGCCCCGGATCCGTACACATCGGGGCAGCTCATTGGACAACTCGCGTTTCGGCCTGCCGCGGGTTGGAGCGTAGAAGGGAGTTGGATCCGGCCGTTCCGTAGCCGCGGCCATCCTGGCGATGAGAGCGTGACCGTCACCACCAAGTGGACGGGTGGAGTGGCCATCGCCTCGTGGAGCGCCAGTTGGCAGGAGGTCCTGCGCCACCGCCTGCTCACCGGGGACTGGCGGGAGGAGCGGACCATCCAGGGCGAGATCCGGTGGACGGCCTGGTCCATCGGCGACGCACGCCTCGCCCCGCGCCTGACGGCCTTTTGGAAGGACACAGGCGAGCAGCGTTGGGAGGTCCGTGGGATCGCCCAGCTCAGCCAGCCCGCGGCATCCTGGCAGGCCGAGGTCGGCGTTGGCCACGGGTATCGGCCGGCCACGGACCGCACCGACCGCGTGCTTTCGCTCGCGCTCACCTGGGACTACTCGGGTTGGGGCGAGGTCCGACCGAGCTTCCGCTGGCAGCGATCGTGGCAGATCCTCTCGCATCCCCGCTATCCCGATCAGGTGACGGAGGACCACCAGGCCACGTTGCGCGTGGCCTGGGAGCCGCGGGCGGCATGGCGCAACGACCTGACCCTCACCTGGAAGGGCCGAGACGGGAGCCTGACCCTCACCGATCGGCTGTCCTGGCCCGTGGAGTTCGGCACGCTAGGGATGGAGGCCAGTGCCACGTGGAAGGAGGGGCGCCTGGAGGGGAAGATGGCCGCTCAATTCGGTCATTCCCTGAGCGACATGTGGAGCCTATCGGCCGAGGCCGGCTACGCGTTCGGGTACCAGCCGGCGACGTCATTCCGCCACGCCCTGTTCGGGGGGGTGACCCTGGCCGCCCGGTTCTAGAAGCTCACCCCGAACCCGAACCGGTGGGAGGGCGCGAGCCAGGGGTGGGTCAGGAGGGCGTAGTCCACGGCGAACGCCTGCCATCGCACGCCCAAACCCAATGACCACTGGACGAGCCCGCCCGGGAGGCGCACCCCGCCCCGGACCTCGAGCTCCCGGAACGGGGCCCAGCCCAGGCCCATCGCGAGATAGTCGGTAGAGAGGTCCAGGACGCCGAGAAATCCGGCCGGGTGGATCCACGCCGCGCCCAGGGCGAGGTCGGTGGACCACCCTTCGCCCCGCTCCCCCAACCTCGCGCCGAACCCGAGCTCACGGATGGCCAGCCCGGCCCGCACTTCCCCGAACGGCGTGGACAGCCGGCCCAGGAGCCCGAGGTCCAAGGCGATCCCGCTTCCGGACGCGTCGGCCACCGTGATCTGGTGGTGCTTCAGCGCCAACCCCAAGGCTGCCGGGAACGGGAAGAGTCCGGAGAGGAACGGGATGCGGCGGGCATCCAGCCCAACGCCCAACACCAGGCCAAAGGTGGAGAAGGTGAGGGGGTCCCCGGCCGGGTCGGCGATCCCGCCCACCGAAAGGTAGGTCAAGCCCGCGCCCCATCCGGGCAAGGCCCCGGCCAGCCAGCCCACCGTGTACAGGTTGAGGGCATTGGTCACGGTGGAGTCGGCCCGCAGCGAGGGCACCCACGCCAGCCCGGCTGGGTTCGCGAGCAGGGCCTCGCTGCCTTCGGCGAGGGCGGTATACGCCCCGCCCAGGCCCATCGCCCGCACCCCAAGCCCCATGTCGAACGGGTTCAGGAGGCCCTGGCCGAGGGCGGTCGCCCCCACCAGAACCCCGATCGTTGCCAGGAACAGTTTGCGCATCGCCCACTCCTTTAGCGCAGGACCAGGATCCGCCCGACCTCGGACCGGATCGTCCGGCCGTCCTGGGTCGCCGTGATCAGGTAGAAATAGAGCCCGTTGGGCACGGTTCGGCCGGCCCCGTCCT
The DNA here is from genome assembly GCA_024653305.1 of Candidatus Acetothermia bacterium. Classification (NCBI taxonomy): domain Bacteria; phylum Candidatus Bipolaricaulota; species Candidatus Acetothermia bacterium. The sequence goes on from JANLFW010000002.1 coordinate 69,938, forward strand.
CAAGGTCCCAGGTGAACTGGGCCCCCGCTATGTCGCGCTCCACCACGGGCCGGCCGAGGGCGTCGAAGACGCGGATCTTCACGTCCGTCGCCCCCGATGGGAGGAAGACCTGGATCCGGGCCTGGGCAGCGGCTGGGTTATCGAGGAGCCGGGTGCCGATCTCCGCTCCGCCCTTGGCCCGGACGTAGAGGTCGAGGGTTCGCCATGCACTCCACCCGGCCTGGTTCCGGGCCCTCACCTTGACCATATACAGGCCCGCCGCGGGGTAGGTGTGCGTCACGGGCGGGGCGCCGGTGGCGTCCACCGTGCCGTCGCCATTGAAATCCCATTCCCAAGCGGTGACCGGGTCACCCTGAGGGGCGGTGGCAGTGGCGGTGAGGGTGACCGGCTGGCCCGCCTCCGGGACGGCGGGGCTGGCGGAAAGGGCGGTGACCGTGGGCGGCGGTGGCGGCGGAGGAGCGCCGATGGTGATGGTTTTCTCCTTCGTGCCCTTCGCGCCCCGGCGGTCGGTGACCTCGAGCTTCACCGTGTAGGTGCCGGCCGCGGCGTAGGTGTGGGTGGGGTTGGCCTCGGTGGCGGTGCCGCCGTCGCCGAACGTCCAGGCGTAGGTGAACGGGGTATCCGGCGGATCGTCGGGGTCGGTGGCGGTGGAGGTGAAGGTGACGGCCTGGCCGGCGGCAGGGCTTGTGGGGGACCAGGTGAAGTCCACCGTGGGCGGCTGATTCGGGCGCAGGGTGACTGTGATCTGTTTCGTCTTCTTCCCTTCCAGGCCCTTGGCGTCCCGGACGAGCAAGGTCACGGTGAACGTGCCGCCGTCGGGGTACTTGGTCTTGGCCGTCTCCGGCGGCCCGTTCCGCTCCACGTACCTGGGGCTCGCGCCCTCTCCGAAGTCCCATTTGGAGTACACGATGGCATCGCCATCGGGGTCGGTGATCGTCCCTGGAGTGAAGGTGATCTCTTGGCCGTACTGAGGGTTAGCCGGGCTCCAGGTGAAGTCCTGGATCACCGGCGGGTTGTTGACCCCGATGTCGAAGGTGGCGCCTCGAACCGCCGTGGTATCGCCGCTCATTGTGCCCTCGGTGTAGGAGAAAACGGTCTCCAGGCGCACGGTCCGGCCGGCCACGGTCTTGTCGGGGCCGGCGAGGGTGACCCAGATCCAAAGTTCCGCCTTGGCACCGTCGGCCACGGTGTTGTTGGCGGTGGGGGTGATGGACACCCCCGAATTGCGGAACCCCGTGAGGTTCGTGGTCTCGCCGAGGAGGGCCCCGTTCTCCCCGGCAAGCCGCACCTCGAGCTTGGCGAACTGGGTGTCGCTTGCCGTGCCCACGTTCTTCACCCGGACCCGGGTGATGGTGACTCCAGCTGTATTGGCGTCCTTGTCCTCGAGCTTGATCTTCTGGGCCACAAACCGCTGGGTGGAGTAGACCGTGCGCGGATCGATGGCGATGTTCTCCACCACCTCAAACCCCGCGGGGTAAATGGCCACCGTCTCCGGGTAGGTAACCGCCGCCGTGGCATAGGCCGGGCTTGGAGGGGAAGGCACTGGGGGTTCTTCGCTCCCCACACGGACTTCTGGTCGGATGGTACGGCCGGTGGTGGCTAGGGGCGAAACCCGATACTCGATGGTGATGGTCGCTTCCTTTTCGTCCGCGACATCGGTAGGGGTGACCTGGATCCAGCCGCCTATGCGGAAGTCGAACCCCGAAGGCCAACTGGAACGGACCCGGGTGGTGCCCACCCACACCGTGAACCCCGCGATGTCCGCGGTCTCCGCGGTTCCCAAGTTCTTCACGTAAATGTGGGTGATCTGGACTTTATTCCCGTTGTAGTCCCGATCGGCGACCCAAATCTTTTGGGTCAGGCGCTCACCGGGGTTGATCCCCGGTCCTGGAGGCGGTGTGGATATCTCCTCGATTTCTTCAAACCCAGCCCGGCGGATGGTCCAAGTCGTGGGCCCGGTCACCGTTTGGTTTATGGTCTGGCCCGTGTTTTCCTCGACCTCAAGGACGACCGCACTCTTAAGGGTCCTCTCGTCCCGCGGGTACGTGGCGTCCCCCGATTCGTCCCCCGATTGCACCGTGATGGTCACGGTTATCGTGAGCTCAGTCCCGTCGGGGAAGCTCGTGGGCAAAGGTGGCTTCGTAGCCGTGAACACTACACCTGTTCCATCCCATCCGGTGGCCGATTCCGTAGCAGCGGTGTAGGTGGCCGTGCCGTCATTGATCTGGACCTCGATGGACTGGAGGTCGGAGGCCTCGGCGGTAGCACCGTTGGCCCGCTTCACCGTGACCTTGTTGACCTTGACCGCCCGGGCGTTGGCATCGAGGTCGCGAATGCGGAATTTCTGAACCGGTGCGGAGTCCCCGGGGTTGAGGTTGTCGGGGTCCGGGGACTCGTCGGTGATCACTTCAAACCCGGCCTTCCGGATGGTCTCGGGCCGGCCATCCTGGAGGAAGCCGCTGTTCCCCGATTCAGTGGCGGTGTACCAATAGGCGTTCGTCTCCAGAACCACGGTCTCCCCGCCCGAAATTGCGGCGGGGCGAGCTACGTCCACCAGCACCCAAAGATACCGCGTCTGGCCCTTCGGGACGGTGAAAGAGGTAGGAATGACGATCCCGACCTGAAGGTCTTTACCAGTGGTGGGCGCTCGGACAGCTGTCGTGGCAGGGGCAGAAGTGGGCAGGGTTGGGGTCGTGGATTCCAGGGCCAGGGCGATCTGGGTGATGTGGGAGGAGGTGGCGGTGCCCGTGTTCCTCACCTGGATGAACTCGATGGTGGTATCCCGGGCGGAGTCCCCTTTGACGGTGATCACCTGGACGATGATCCCAGTATCACCAGGGTTCAAGGCCTCCCCGCCAAAGGACCTGTCGGTAAACGTGGGGGCGGCCACCGCGGTCACGGCCAGCCCACACAGGACCAGGCTCAACAGGGTCTTCTTCACCGCTACCTCCTCATCTCCGCTAGCCTAGCGCTAGCCTACCCATCTCCCCTCCCGTTGGCCGCGATCGCCGTTACCCGGACCACAGGCGTTTGTCCTTCCTCGCCCACACCCTTGTCCGATCCCGCCCGTGAGTATAGCGCTACGAAAATGTGGGCGTCGGTAATCTTTGCAACATCCGAACACGAAGCCATGAACAGGGATCGGCCCTGAAACAACACGAAAGCAGCGAAGCGCCCTGCCCGACCAGAGAAGAAGCCCGGCGCTTCCGGCACCGGGCTTCCCGTGCATCCCCGAGGCCGCGAGATCGCGCTACAACCTGTACACGTCGCGGTATTTCCGCTGGACGTAGTTCATGAACGGGCGGGGGGAGAGCCCCGCCCCGGTCACCCGAACCACGAGCTCCTCGGGGAGGTACACCCGCCCATGGCGGTGGATCCTCTCCCGCAGCCACTCCCGGATCGACCCGAGCTCGCCGCGCCGCACCCGGGCCCAGAAGTCCGGGACCTCGCGCTCGGCTGCGGCCGCGATCTGGGCCGCGTACAGGTTCCCCAAGCTGTAGGACGGGAAGTACCCGAACATCCCGCCCGACCAGTGCACGTCCTGGAGCACCCCATGGGCATCATCGGGCGGGACCACCCCGAGGTACCTCTCCATCGCCTTCCCCCACCGCCCGGGAAGCTCCTCCACCCTCAAGCGCCCCTCGATCAGGTCCACTTCAAGCTCAAACCGCAAACAGATGTGCAGGTTGTACGTGACCTCGTCCGCCTCCACCCGGATCAGGGACGGCTCCACCCGGTTCACCCCCCGCCAGACCTCCTCCGGGGTGAGCCGGGAGAAGGCGCGGAACCGCTGCACGAGCTTGGGGCGGAAGAACTCCCAAAACGCAAGGGATCGGCCGATCTGGTTCTCCCAGAACCTAGATTGGGACTCATGCATCCCGAACGAAGCCCCGGTATCCAAACCCGTCCAGGCCAGGGCCGGGTCCACCCCCTGGTCGTACAGGGCGTGGCCCCCCTCGTGGAGGGCCCCAAACAGGGCCGAGAACGGATCGTCCGGCCGGTAGCGGTTGGTGACCCGCACGTCCCCCGGGCCGATCCCGATCGTGAAGGGATGGGTGGAGTCGTCGAGCCTTCCGGCGGTGAAGTCGTACCCCATGGCCTGAAGGACCTCCCGGGCGAGGGCCCGCTGGGCCTCTACCCGAAACGGGCCTTGGGGCAAAGGTGGGGGTGGGGTCCCATCCTCCCGGAGCTTTGTCAGAAAGGGCACGAGCTCCTCCCGCAGCTCCCCCAGCGCCGCCCGCAGCTTCCTTGCGGTCATCCCCGGCTCGTACTCCTCCACCAGGGCGTCATACGGGCTCTCTTGGTATCCGATGAGCTTGGCGATCTCGCGCACCAGGTCCACGACCTCCGCGAGGTGCGGGCGGAACATGGAGAAGTCCGAGGCGGCCTTGGCCTTCTCCCAGGTCGTCTCCGCCCGGGCGCAAGCCTCGACGAACCGCTGGTACAGGTCGGGCGGGATGGCCCGGTACCGTTGGTGCTGCCGCTCCCAATGGCGCACCAGGGCCCGATCCACCTCGGAGTCCTCAAGCTCCCCCTTCGCCGCCGCGAGGAGCTCGCCCATCCGCGGGGACACCAGCCGCTCGAAGCTCAACCGCTCCAGCCGGCCCACCACCCGGGCCCGGGCCTCCGCCCCCTTCTCGGGCATGCAGGTGCGCTGGTCCCAGTGGGCGAGGGCCGCGCCCGCGCTGATCTCGACCATCTCCCGCACGTAGCCGCGCAGCTCGTTCAGGGCGGACACGTTACATCCTCTCCGTTCGGCCGGTGAACGCGAACCTGGCGATGCGCACCTTGGGCACGAGCACCGCCCCGAACGCCTCCCCGTGGGTGATGAGGTACGGCTCTCGGCCCACCGCCTCCACCTCCGCCAGGGCCCGCAGGCCGGACTCGGTGGCGCGCAGGTCCTCCACCGCCGCCACGACCTTCCCGTCCTCGACGAGGAACGTCCCGTCACGGGTCATCATCGTCATCACCGCCCGCATGGGGTCCACCGTGCGCGCGTAGTGGAACCGGGTCACGAGGAGGCCCCGCTTGACCCCGGAAAGGAGCTCCGCGTCGCTTGCGGTCCCCGGCTCCAGCACCAGGTGCATCGGCATCGGGGAGTAGCTGGCGTAGGGCGGAGGCAGGGCGTGGCCGGTGGAGGTTGCTCCCATCAGCGTCGCGGTGCGGGCATCGTGGACCACCCCCTCCGCCACCCCGGATCGGAAGAAGTAGACCCGCTTCTTGGGCACCCCCTCGAAGTCGAACGGCAAGGGCAAGGTCTGAGGGTGGCGTCCGTCGTCGTAGACCGTGACCAACTCGGAGACGAGCTTCTCCCCAAGCCGGTCGCAGAGGAAACTGCGCTTCTCGAGGAGGGCCCGGGCAGAGAACCCCATTGAGGAGAGCATCCCAAGGAGGGTCGCCACCGCCGGTTCCTCCAACACCACCGTGTACTCCCCAGGATCGATGGCCACCCGCCGCTCCGAAGCGCGGGCCTTCTCCACCGCACGGTGGGCCACCTCCTCCGGCCGAAACGCGGCGATCACCCCGGAGAACTCGGCATAGCCGGAACCCCGTTCCTTCCCTAGGACCACGGTCACGAACCGCATCGAGGCCCCGCGAAAGTGGGCGTCCACCCCCCGGGAGGTTCGCACCCACAGCTCCGTCCCACCGGTGGAAAGCGACCCGGACGCGTTGTACCCGAGGTCCCGGGCCTCCGCCACCGCCCGGGCCACGAGCCCGGCCCGCTCGCCCGGGGTTGCCGCCCAGGTGGCCTCGTCCCACACGTCGAGCGGCGGGATGGGCTGCGGATCGGGTGGGGCATAGCCGGCGGGGCGGGTCTGGACTCGGGCCACCGCCACCGCCTCCTTCACCGCCCGGCGGAGCCCGTCCCGGGTGAGGTCGTTCGTCTCCTTCACCCCCACCTTGCCGTCGACCCATGCCCGTACGTAGGCCACCGTGTCCGTGGACGCCACGTTCTGGTGGATCTGGCAGCCGGTGAACCGGGTGAGCTCCTCCCGCTCGCGGACGACCACGAGCTCCAGCTCGTCCGCTGCCCGCTGCGCCAACGTCGCCTCCAAGAGCTCCTCCACCCTCACGCTTCCTCCTTTCGCGTGCGCCCGCATCGCCCTCCCGACAAGGGAGAGGGCCTAGGGCGCCGGCCAGCCCAGTTTGTCCCGCAGCCGGGCGAACAGCGTGGCCTCCCCGGACAGGCGTAGGAACACCGTGTCCGCCGGCGCGCGCGCCACCCGGATCGCCTCGCCTGGGGCCAGTTCCCCGGCCATGTCCCCGTCGAGGAACACGGCCGCGGGGGACAACGCCTGAACCCGGACCTCCGCGCCCGCCGGCACCGCCACCGGCCTCAGCCCCAGGCAATGGGAGGCAAGCGGCACGATCAGGATCGCCCCCACGCCGGGGTGGACAATGGGGCCGCCCGCGGCCAGGGCGTAGGCGGTGCTCCCGGTGGGCGTGGCCACGATCACCCCGTCCCCGGAAACGACGGCAACCGAGTCCCCGTCCACCTCCACCGCCAACTCCACGTACCGAGCGTGGGCCGGGCCGACCACGACCACGTCGTTGAGGGCGGTCCCGGCGATCCCCGGCCCGCCGGCGGCAAGGCGCAGGCGCCGTTCTGCCCTAACCTGACCGGAGACCATCTCCTCGAGCGCGTCCTCGATGTGGTCCCCTTCGCACGCGGCCAGGAACCCCAGCGACCCCACGTGCACGCCGAGGATCGGGATCTCGGTTGGGTAAATGCCCGACGCCGCCCGGAGGATCGTCCCGTCCCCGCCCACCGCCACCACCAGGTCCACGCTCTCCGGGAACGCCCGCCACCGGGGCGAGAGGTGGGCCGCGATCCCCCGCCCCTCGCACCACCGGGCGCCCCGCCTCACCACCGCCTCCGCGGCCGGCCTGTCCGGATTGTACACGAACAGAACCTGGCTAAGCTCCACCCTGCCCCCCGATGTACTTCCACCGGCACAGCCGCCGCTCGAGGAACTCGAGGAGCACGTAGAACAAGAGCCCGAGCAGGGCCAGGGCCATCACGCCGGCGAGGGCAATGTCGGCGCGGAACGTGTAGTACTCGATCAGCCGTCCCAGCCCGGACCGCGGCCCGAGGAGCACCCCGAGCTTGGTCTCCGCGATGTACAGCAGCGTGATCCCCAGGCCCACCGATACCCGGGCGGCAGTGAGCACGCTCGGAAGGGTGGCGGGGAGGACCACGTGCCGGTAGAGCTGCCACCGCGACGCGCCCGCCGACCGCACCGCGGTCACATGGGACGGGGAGATGTACTTGGCCGCCCCCTGGGCGGCCACCACCACCTGGAAGAACAGGGCGGCCACCACCACCACCAGCCGCACCACCTCCCCCAGGCCGAACGCAAGATACAGGAACAGGAGGAGGGCCACCGGGGGGATGGGGTAGAGGAGGTAGATCAGCGGGGATAAGTACGTGTCCAGTGCCCGCTCAAATCCAACCGCCAGCCCCAGGGGGAGGCCGAGGGCAAACGCGACCACGAGGGCGACGAAAAAGCGGAGGGCGGAGGTGCCGAACGCCGCCGCCAATACCCCCAGGTTCTCCCACGCCGCGACCGCGGTGGCGGAGGGGCTGGGCAGGATCTCCCGCCCCCGCACCGCCATCAAGGCCCACGACACGGCTGCCCACGCCAGGATGACCACGGCCACCGCGAGAAGGTAGTGCAGGGCGTGCTTCATGGCCCGTTGCTCCCCAAAATCCGCCGGAGGTAGTCCACCCGGGCCGCGAACTCCGGCGTCCCCCGGTAGTCGGGGGCGCCCATGCCGGGATTGTCCACCACCTCCACCAGGCGCGCCGGGCGGGGGGACAGGACGAGCACCCGCCGCCCCAGGAACACCGCTTCCTCCACGTCGTGGGTCACCAGGACCCCGGTGAACCGCATCTCCGCCCACAGGTTCAGGATCAGGTTCTGGATGCGCTCCCGGGTGATGGAGTCCAGGTTGGCCATCGGCTCATCCATGAGCAGGACCTGCGGCCGGAGGGCCAGCACCCGGGCGATCCCCACCCGCCGCTTCATCCCCTCGGAGAGCTCCCCGGGGAAGCGCCGCTCGAACCCGGCCAGGCCCAACGTGGCGAGCACCTCATCCACCGGTTCCTGCCGCCCCTGCAGCCGGAGGGTCAGCTCCGCGTTCTGCCGCACCGTCTTCCACGGAAGTAACCCGGCGTCCTGGAGGATCAACGCCACGTCCCGCCGGATGCCGCGCACCTCCTCCCCATCGATCCGCACCCCGCCGGCAGTGGGCCGAACAAGGCCGTCGATCGCCAGGAGCAAGCTGGTCTTGCCGCACCCGGACGGCCCGACCACGGCCACCAGCTCCCCTCGGTCCACGGAGAACGAGACCTCCTGGAGGGCGATCACCGCTCGGCTCCCGCGGCCGTAGGTGAGGGTGAGGTTCTCGACCTCGATCATCCCGGTGGGGCGATGGTGGCTGTGCCGTACTGGACCGGGGCACGCAGATACCCCTTCTGTGCCGCCCACTCCGCCACCCGGGCGAAGCTGTCGGGGTCCACCGTCGCCGGCTCGGGGAAGACGGGGATGGTGATGGCCGCGATGGCCGCGTCCACCCGGGCCTTGAACTCGGGCTTCCCCTCCGCCGGGTCGGCCCCGGGGAAGAACAACTCCAGGGCAAGGGGCATCGCCGTGGCCACCAGCGCCTCGCGCGGCGTCGCGTTCAGTTTGACCACCGCACGCCGGAACCCGCGGAAGAACCCGGCCACCACCTCCGGCCGGTCCCGGAGGACCCTTCGGTGGACCACGATCACCTCGGGGGGGATCGTCACCCCGCCGAAGTCGGTGAGGATGGCCAACGGGGGCTTGCCCTCGAACTCGTAGTGCAGAAGGTAGTCCACGTACGGTTGGGGGAACACGCCCACGCTGACCATGCCGAACAGCGTCCACGTTGCGTTGACCAGAAGGTTATCCTGGCCGATGTAGGCGTCGGGGGACACCACGAGGTTGTAGCTGCGAAGCAACTGGTCCACGGCGAACTCGAGGTCCGACTGGCGGGGGATGGCGATCTGGAGCCGGGGGTTTCCCCGCACCTGGGCCACGAAGTCCTCCCAGCAGGTGATGCGGGAGTAGCTCACCGGGGTGAGCATGACCAGATGCCGCGCCCCTGGGGCGGGGGTGAACGCGGAGCCGGCGATCACCGCCTCGTCCGGGCGCGCGGCCACGAGCATGATCGCCGAGGTGAGGTCGGTCACCAGGACGTCGATCTGGCCGGCCTGGAATGCCAGGACCCGGTCCCGCCCGCTGGGAAGCGGCACCAGCTCCACCTCCACCCCCTCCTCCTGGAAGGTCCCCCAGGCCACGCCTAGGGCCACGGGCACTGCCCCGAACATGGGGGGAAGGGAAACCCGAAGAGACGCTGCAGAGGCGATCACAGCCGGAGAGGCGATCACAGCCGGAATCGCCAGAACCACGATCCAATGTGGTATGCGCATGGCGCCGCATTATACGCACGTGGCCCGAGGCCGGCAATGTGACCTAGACCACTTGTCCGTGCCCCCAGGGAGTGCTATAGTGGGGCAACTGGTTCCAGTAGAGGAGGTGGGTTCCCGATGCCGTGCTGTGGCTGGTGGTTGTTCGCGTTCTTCTGGATCCTGTGGCTGGGAGTGTTCGCGGCGTGGTGGTGTTGCTGACGTGTCTCTGACCTTCCGGCGCGGGCTGTGCGGGCTGATCCTGGCGGGCGTGGTGGTCGCCGCGGCGGCTGCCCAATCGGTGGAGCAGGTGTTGGCCCAGACCGGGCTCGACCCCGACCTCGTGGCCGCCCTCACCGTGGAGGATGTCGGCGGCAAGGTCCTGTTCGTGTTCGTGTTCGTGAACGAGCGGACCATCGCCTCCCACATCCGCCCCGAGCTGGCGGCAGCCTTGGCCCCGTACGTGGGCGAGAACGCGGTCCTGGTGTGGGCCTATTCCGAGGCCGGGGCCACGTTCGACCCGGGCGCGATCCACCTCGCCCAGGGCGAGGCCGCGGTCGGGCTCACCCAGGAGAACGTGGTCCCCATCGACGGAGACCTCCTGGCGGGAGTGCTTCCCCCGGCAAAGCCCGTGGCCGCGGTGGTCCTCCTCGGGGAGGGGATCGACCCCGGAAAACCCTTCCAGATCTCGTATAGGGACCTGGCCTCGGCCACACTGGCCGTGCAGGCCCAAGCTCAAGCGTCGGCGGAAGCCTCGGCTCAAGCCAGTGCCCAGGCCGGCACGGCGACCGCAACGCCGTGTCCAACGTGTGAGGGGCCGTCCGCGTGCGATCCTTGCGCGTGGCTGTGCGGGTGGTGGACGAGCTGCAACCCGTGCCCGTCCGACACCGCGTGCGATCCCTGCACGGGGCCGGGCTTCATCCTCCCGTTCTTGCTCCTCCTTCTTCTAGGCCTGTGAGGAGGGCCTCGGCCGCCGGGCCCATGATCTCCGGGACGTAGCCGCCCTCGAGCACGCAGAACGTGGGGAGCCTGAGGTCCCCGAGCAGGTAGCCGATGTCGTAGAACGCCTCGACCTCCAGGCCCAACGAGGCGAGAGGGTCGTCCTTGTACGTGTCGAACCCCACCGAGATCGCGAGCTCCTCGTGGTTTCGGCCGGCCGCGGCCAGGGCCTGCTCCAGGGTCTCCAGGTACAGATGTTTCCCGCACCGCGGCGGGAGGGGGAAGTTCAGGCAGTTCCCCTGGGAGTGGTGCCCGGTGCCGGGGTAGTTGTACATGCGGTGCAGCGACACGTAGGTCACGTCCGGGTTCCCGAAGAACACGGCCTCGGTCCCGTTCCCGTGGTGGCCATCGATGTCCACGATCAAGGTGCGGTTCCCGGAGAGCTTCACCGCCACCGCCAGGTTGTTGTAGTAGCAGAACCCGCCCAGGAACGCGGGGCCGGCGTGATGCCCAGGGGGGCGGAGGATGGAGAACCCGTGCCGCTTCTGAGCCAGGATCGCCCCGCCCACCGCGAGCGCCGCGTAGAAGCCGATGTCCGGGTAGGCTGGGCAGTCCGGGTCGGAGAAATCGCGGGACTCCACGCGACGGATGTGGTCCAGGGTATGGACGGCAAGGAGCTCCTCTTGGGTGGCCGGCACCGCCTCCACGAACGGGTACCCCAAGTGCGCGAGGTAGTGCTGGATCATGCGCACCCGGGCCGGGCCTTCCGGATGGCCGATGGCGTGGTACTCCAGGCACCGCTCGCTGAAAATGATGTCCATGGCCTTGGATTATGAGAACCTGGGACCCACTCGGCAACGGCTGATCCTGGCGTCGAGCTCGCCCCGGAGGATCGAGCTCCTGCGTCTTTTGTGCCCGCAGTTCGAGGTGATGGCGCCGCGGGTGGACGAAGGGGAGATCCAGGGGCCGGCCGATCTCCTCCGCACCGCGCGGCGCAAGGCGGAGACGGTGCGGGCGCAGCGCCCGCATGGGCTGGTCATCGCGGCGGACACCGGCGTGTTCCGGGACGGCCGCGCCTACGGTAAGCCCAGCGACCTCGACGAGGCCCAGGCCACCCTGCGCGCCCTCGCCGGCGGTTGGCACTCCGTGTGCACCGGGCTCGTCCTCCTCTCCGGGTCCGCGGAGCGGGAGGCCCTGGTGACGACCCGGGTCCTGTTCAAACCCCTCACGGAGGAGGAGATCGCGTGGTATCTGGGGGTGGAGGAGGTCCTGGACAAGGCTGGGGCGTACGCGATCCAGGGGCGGGCGGCCCCGTTCGTGGAGCGGATCGAGGGCGACTTCTTCAACGTGATGGGCCTGCCCCTGGCTACCCTGTACCGGCTCCTCCGGGAGCTCGGCTGGCGGCCGGGGGAGGGGTGACGTGGCCTGGCCGGGCTACCTCGGATGGACATCCCAGGAGCTCCAGGAGCGGGTGGAGCGCCTCTTCGCCCTCGCCTCCCCGTGCCGGCTGTGCCCACGGAGCTGTGGTGTCCGTCGGGCCGCGGGGGAGCGCGGGTTCTGCCGGGGGGGCCTCCTCCCGTGGGTGGCGAGCTTCGGCCCCCACCTCGGCGAGGAGCGGGAGCTCGTGGGCCACGGCGGCTCGGGCACGATCTTCTTCTCCGGCTGCAACCTAGGGTGCCTCTTCTGCCAGAATTTCACCATCTCTCAGCTCGGGGAAGGCGAGGAGATCTCCGTACGGGAATTGGCCCAAATCATGCTCCAGCTTCAAGAACGGGGTTGCCACAACGTGAACCTCGTCACCCCCACCCACCAGGCTCCCCAGATCGTGGCCGCAGTGGCCGAAGCGCGGGAGGAGGGGCTACGGCTCCCTTTGGTGTGGAACTGCGGAGGCTACGAGGCGGTGGAGGCCCTGCGCCTCCTCGACGGGATCGTGGACATCTACATGCCGGACCTCAAGTACGGGGACTCCGCGGTCGCCGCCCGCTACTCCCACGCCCCGGGGTACGTTGAGGCCGCGCGGGTCGCCCTTAAGGAGATGCACCGCCAGGTGGGGGACCTCGTGGTGGAAGGGGGGATCGCCGTGCGGGGCCTGCTCGTGCGCCACCTCGTCCTGCCTGGGGGGCTCGCCGGGACGGAAGCGGTCCTCCGGTTCGTCCGCGACGAGCTCTCCCCGAATACCTACGTGAACCTGATGGCCCAGTACCATCCGACCCACCGAGCGTGGGAACACCCGGAGCTCGCCCGCCGCCTCACCGCCGCCGAGTACGAAGAAGCCCTGGTCATCGCCCGACGGCTGGGGCTGCGTCGGGCCGGCCCGGGCTAACTTGCATCCCAGATCGGTTTGAGCAATGATCGCCCGGGGGAATACCCACGAAGGAGGGATTCATGCGTAAAGTGCACAGCAAGCTTTTCACCCCTGGGCCCACCGAGGTGCGCCCGGAAATCCTCCAGGCCATGGCCACTCCTCAGATCTACCATCGTTCTCCCGAGTTCCGCGAGCTCTACGCGGAACTCCAGCCCAAGCTGCAGAAGTTCGTGTACACCCAGCAGACGGTGCTCCTGTTCACCTGCTCGTCCACCGGGGCGATGGAGGCCGCGGTCCAGAACTGTGTCCAGAAGAAGTGCCTGAACCTCGTGAACGGGGCGTTCAGCGCGCGCTGGCACGAGATCACCAAGGCCTGCGGCATCCCATGCGAGGCGCTGGAGGTCCCGTGGAACGTGGCCATCAAGCCGGAGATGGTGGAGAAGAAGCTCGCAAGCGGGGAGTTCGACGCGGTGACCCTGGTGTACAACGAGACCTCCACCGGGATGCTCAACCCGCTTCCGGAGATCGCCGAGGTCGTGCACCGGTTTCCGGACGTCCTCCTCCTCGTGGACGCGGTGTCGGCCATGGGCGGGGTGAAGATCGAGTTCGACCGTCTGAGCTTGGACGTGTGCCTGGCCGGGGTGCAGAAGGCGGTGGCCCTGCCCGCTGGGCTCACCATCTGCGCCGTGTCCGACCGGGCCCTCAAGCGGGCGGAGGAGGTGAAGCCCCGCACCTACTACTTCAGCTTCCCGGTGATGCTCAAGTCCCACAAGAAGAACGAGACCCCGGCTACCCCATCCATCCCCCACCTCTTCGCCCTGAACGCCCAGCTCGACGCGATCTTCGAGGAAGGCCTGGATCGCCGGTTCGCCCGCCACGAGGAAATGGCCGCCCTCGTCCAAACCTGGGCCAAGCGGCAGTTCGACATCTACCCCGAGGAGGGGTACTGGTCGAAGACGGTGACCTGCATCGTGAACACCCGGGGGATCTCCGTGGACAACCTGAACAAGACCTTGGTGCGCGACCACGGGATGCGCATCTCCAACGGCTACGGCGACCTCAAGGAGAAGACGTTTCGCATCGCCCACATGGGGGATCTCACCGTGGCCGACGTGCGCGGGCTGCTGGCCACGATCGACGGGATCCTCGGGCTGTAGGGAGGTTCTATGCGTGTACTGATCTGCGATCCGGTCGCGGAGCCGGCCCTGGAGCGCCTGCGCCAGGCCGGCCTTACGGTGGTGGTGCGCACCGGGATGTCCCCGGAGGAGCTCGTGCAGGAGCTTTCCCGGGGGTACGAAGCGATCGTGGTCCGGTCGGCGACCAAGGTCCGCAAGCCGGCCATCGATGCCGCGGTGAGCCTGAAGCTGATCGTTCGGGCTGGGGTGGGCTTGGACAACGTGGACGCGGACTACGCCAAGGAGAGGGGGATCGAGGTCCTGAACACGCCTAAGGCCAGCTCGGACTCGGTGGCGGAGCTCGCACTGGCCCACATGTTCGCCCTCGCCCGGTCCATCCCCCAGGCCACCCAGTCCCTGCGCGAGGGGAAGTGGGAGAAGAAGGCGTTCCACGGGATCGAGCTTCAAGGGAAGACCCTCGGGGTGATCGGGATCGGCCGCATCGGCCAGGCGCTCGCGCGCAGGGCCCTTGGCCTCGGGATGACGGTCATCGCCCACGACAAGTTCGTGTCCAAATCCCCTCTGCCCGACGTCCCCTTGGTTCCGCTCGTGGAGCTCCTCCGTCGGTCCGACTTCGTCAGCCTGCACGTTCCGGCCGATCCGGCAGGGCCGGTGATCGGGGAGAAGGAGATCGCCCAGATGAAGGACGGGGCATACCTCATCAACTGCGCCCGCGGGGGGGTCGTGGACGAACGGGCCCTCCTCGCCGCCCTTAAGTCCGGCAAGCTCGCCGGGGCCGGCCTCGACGTGTTCGCGGAGGAGCCCCCGAAGAACATGGACCTCCTCCGTCACCCCAAGGTCAGCCTTACCCCCCACATCGGCGCCCAGACCCACGAAGCCCAGGAGCGGATCGGCGACGAGGTGGTGGAGATCCTCCTCCAGCGTGCAAAGGGGGCGTGAACCTTGGCCGTCGTCCACCCGTTCCGCGGCATCCGCTACAACCTGAAGGCGGTGCGGGACCTGTCCCTGGTGGTGACCCAGCCCTACGACCGGATCGGCCCAAGGGAGATGGAGGCCTACCTCAAACGGTCGCCGTACAACTTCGTGCGCCTCATCGGGGGCAAGACCCCACCCCAGGACGAGGGGGACTATGCCCGGCGGGCCGAGCTCTTCCAGGCTTGGCTTCGGAAGAGGATCCTCCTCCAGGACCCCCGCCCGGGAATCTACGTGTACCACACGCACTTCACCCACGACGGGGAGAGATTTGTCCGCCAAGGGCTGATCGCCCTCCTCGACCTCCAGGAGAGCCGGGCCAAGGCCCACGAGCGCACCCTGCGGGGCCCGAAGGAAGACCGCCTGAAGCTGTTCCGGGCCACCGAGGCCCACCTCGAGCATATCTTCCTTCTCTACCGGGACCCAGAGCGCCGCGCCACCCGCGCCGTGGAGCAGGCGATCGCCGGCCGGGCCCCGGACATGGAGGCCCGCGACGACTTCGGCAACGCCCACCTCGTGTGGTACATACCCGATGAGAAGGCGATCCAGACCGTGCAAGAGACCCTGGCCCCCTTGGACCTGTACATCGCCGACGGCCATCACCGGTTCGAGACGGCGCGCGCGTTCATGCAGGAATGCCTGGACCGGGGTTGGCGGCCGGTGGGGCCGGAGAGCTTCACCGCGCTCCCGGTGACCCTGGTGAACGCAGCCGAGCCGGGATGCGTGATCCGGCCGACCCCACGGGTGGTCCACAGCCTCCCCGGCTTCGACCTTGACCGGTTCCTCACGGACGTCGCGAGCGGCTTCCGCGTGGACCCGATCGGCTCCCTGGCCGAGGCCAAGCAGCGCCTGCGCGCCGGCCTGGGAAGGAACGTGTTCGTGGCCTACGCCGGACGGCGCTTCTGGGCCCTGTCCCTCCGCCCGGACGCGGACTTAGACGAACTCGTCCCCGGGGACCGCTCCCCCGCCTGGAAGCGGCTGGACGTGGCCATCCTCCACAAGGCGATCCTCGAGCGGTGGTTGGGGATTGACGAGGAGGCGCTGGCCCGACAGACGAACGTGGACTACACCCACACCGCGGAGGAAGCGGTGGCCGCGGTGGACGAGGGGCATGGCCAGATCGCGTTCCTCCTTAACCCGACCCGGGTCGAGGAGGTGATGGCCCTGGCCGACCACGGGGAACCGATGCCCCAGAAGTCCACCGACTTCTATCCAAAGCTCCTCTCCGGCCTGGTGGCCATGAAGATGGAGATCGAAAAGCCCTAAGTCGCAGGAATTCTTGACGGACCTGAGATTTTGACGTACAAAACACACCGTCATGGTTACCATTAAGGATGTGGCCCGAGCGGCCGGGGTATCCCCGTCCACCGTGTCCCGGGCGCTCAACGACTCCCCGCTCCTGCGGGAAGAAACCAAGGCCCGCATCCGCCGCCTGGCCACGGAGCTCGGCTACGAGCGCAACGAGCTCGCGAGGGGGCTGGTCAAGGGCTCGTCTGGGGTGGTGGGCCTCCTCGTCCCTGACATCACCAACCCGTTCTTCGCCGAGATCACCCACGGGGTGGGGGAGGTGGCCCATGCCCGGGGGTACGGGGTGGTGCTGTGCACCACGGATGGGGACCCCGATCGGGAACGCAGCTACATGCAGCTCCTGCGCCGCAAAAGGGTGGATGGGCTCATCCTGACCTCGGTGACCGCCGACGACCCCTCTCTCGTGACCCTCATGCGGGCCGGCCTCCCCTTGGTCCTGGTGTCCCGCCTCGTGCGGGGGGTGGACGCCCCGTACGTGGTGGTGGACGACCGGAAGGGGGGCCGGCTGGCGGTGGAGCACCTCGTGGACCTCGGGCACCGGCGGATCGGGTTCATCGGAGGGCCGGAGAACGTCCAGTCCAGCCAGGACCGGATGGAGGCGTACCGGGAGGTCCTGGCCGAGCAGAGGCTTCCCGTGCGGAAGAGCTGGGCTGTATACGCCGACTTCACTCAAGCGGCTGGTCAGGACCAGGGCCACCGGATGCTCGGCCTCCCCCACCGCCCTACTGCGATCTTCGCCGCCAACGACATGATCGCCCTCGGGGTGCTGGAGGCAGCCGAGGAGGTCGGATTGCGGGTGCCGGAGGACCTGTCCCTGGTCGGCTACAACGACATCAGCTATGCGTCGCTTCCCTGCATCCAGCTCACCACCGTCGCTCAGCCCACCTACGACATGGGGCGGATTGCGGCCGACTATCTCCTGGACGTGATCGAGCACCGCCGGCGCCGGAAGCTCCGGAAGGTTCTGCCCCCCAAGCTCGTGGTGCGCCGCACCACCGCTCCGCCGCGGAGACCAGGACAAACCGGGGGCGAAAGGAGGCGAGGCCGGTGAGGAGGGACCAGGGCGGCGAGGGACCGATGTCTGAGATCCGCGATCGGCTACGCCAACGTTTTTCTTCCCTGACCAAGGTTCAGAAGGACCTCGCCCACCGGCTGCTCACGAGCTACGAAGACTACATCTTCCTTAGCATCGATGAGGCCGCCCAGGCACTGGGTGTGCATAAGTCGACCCTGGTGCGATTGGCACAGCGCTTAGGGTATCCTGGATACACCGAGTTCCGGAGCGACTTGCAGGAACTCTACCGCCAGGAGATCACCCCGGGGCGCAAGTTAGGGAAAACCCTGGCCGAGATCCATGAGGACAACCTGTTCCAGCAGGTGATCGAAACGGAGATCATGTACCTGCGGGAAGCGCTTAAGACTGTGCATCCCACGGATTTCCGCCGGGCGGCCGCGTTGATCCTCAAGGCGAAGCGGGTGTTCATCTGTGGGCGGGGACCCCAAGTCCCACTGGCTGAACTCTTGGCGTTCCGGCTACGCCGGTTCCACCTCGACGTTCACGTCATTGCCGAGGAAGGCCGAGCCATCCTGGAGAAACTCCAGTTGCTCACGGCCAAGGACGTGCTCATCCTCTACAGCTTTATCGCTGTGCCCAAGGAGCACCTGATGGCCATCACCCTCGCCGCCGAGGTCGGCTGCCCGGTGATCCTGGTCACCGACACGGTGGCCAAGGACATGGTGGACGGGGTAGCCCTGGTCCTGGCCGCTCGGCGGGGCCCGGCCACCATTTACCACACGGACATCGTGCCTATGGCGATCCAAACGGCATTGGTTTTGCAGATCGCCAAGATGCGAGCGCCACAGGTGCTCCGGCGGTTGGAACGCCTGCAGGAGCTCCGCCGGCGTTTCGGCTACGAACATTCGGTGATTCCTCACCAATAACCGAAGTCATCGGCCCCACTTGACGCTGAGGAGGGGACGCCCTACAATGAGCAACGGACGTTGCAAGAGCCCCTAGTTCCTGCAACAAAGGGCGGTCGGCTGACGTGGACGTGCACGCTGGAGCTGGACGAAGGCTGTCCCCCGCCCAGGCCCTGGCCCTGGACGGGCATGGGGTCGTTTATTCCCGCAACCGTGAGGTGGTCGATGCCCTGATCGACGCCCTCCAAGCCCAGGGCTGGCTCCCCATCGCCCCAAGCGAGGCCAAATCCCTCTACCTCTCCTTACAGGAGCGCGCGTTCGCCCGAAAGATCCCCTACGAGAAGATGCTCGCCGAGTTCGCCCGTGGCCTTGGGCTTCCCGAGCCAGATGGGATAACGCGGCTTCACGACTTGGTTCAGGAGTTCAGCGCCGACATCGTTGTTGACCCCGATCTCCCGGGCGTGCTCACCGAACTCCGGGCCCGGGGGGTCACGGTGGGCATGCTCACCAACAGCATCCACCCTGACGCGGTGAAACGGCAGTGGCTGGAACAGGCGGGGATCGCGCACCTGTTTGACCTCATCGTGTCGTCGGTGGATGAGCGGTGCCGGAAACCGGACCCGGAGATCTTTCGACGGTTTACGGCCCGGGTTGGGTTGCCTCCGGAGGCCACCGTGTTCGTTGGGCACGACCCGAGCGAGATCGAGGGGGCCAAGGCCGCCGGCATGATCACCGTCTGCCTGCGCTGTTCATGCCGACAGGCCGACTACGTGGTACCGCGGTTCAGCGAGGTGGCCGAGTTGCCACTATGGCCGCCTCCCGTAACGAAGGAGGGGTGACCATGCGCAGGATCTTCGTGTGGGCCATGGCCGTGCTGGTCATGGGAGTACTGGCCGTGGGAGCGGGTCCGTGGGCGATCCACCTCAGTTGGCAAAACGACCCCGCGACTACGATGACCGTCATGTGGCGCACCACGCCCGACATCACCACGAGCGTTGTGGAGTACGGGTTGACCCAAGAACTCGGGCAGCAGGCGACGGGTGCGCGCCATGGCTACAAGTTCGTGCGGGAAGACGTGGTGTGGCATACCGTGGAGATCACCGGACTTGCCGCGAACACGACCTACTACTATCGGTGCGGGGCGCCCGAGTACTGGAGCGAAATCTACTCGTTCATCACTGCCCCTTCCAAGGACGACCCCCGCGTGGGCTTTACGTTCGCCATCATCGGAGATACGCAGGACAACTTCACCATTATGGGACAAGTCCTCGAGAAGGTGCGGGAAGCGGGGGTCCGGTTCATCCTCGGCACCGGGGACTTGACCCAAGGGGGAAGCCACTACGAGTTCAACCTGTGGTTCAAAGCCGCTGGCGACGTGTTCGCGAGCATCCCGTTCATCCCGAGCGTTGGAAACCACGATATCATGTTGCCCACCTACTTCGACCAGTTCGCCCTCCCCAACAATGAAAAGTGGTTCTCCTACGACTACGGGCCGATCCACTTCGCACACCTTTGTTCCGTCACCGAAGACCTGGTCGTCCAGCAGCGACCGTGGCTGATCCAAGACCTGCGAAGTACGACCCAGCCTTGGAAGATTGTGCTCGCGCATCACACCGTGTATTCCATGGATGATTCACACGGCCCCACCCAATCTGTCCACGATCATTGGGTGGATGTGTTCGAGCGGTTCGCGGTTGACATCTACTTCAACGGCCATGCCCACACCTACGAGCGCACCTGGCCGATTCGGGGCGGGCGAGTAGACGGCACCGGGGTCACCTATGTCACCGATGGATCCGCCGGAGCGAACCCCCGCACCATCTTGGGCCGGAATTGGTGGACCGCCGTTTCCGAGGGCAAGGTCTACACCTACATCCTCGTTCAGGTTCGGCCCCGACCGGCACAGCTCACGTTCACCGTGTATCGCCTCGACGGAAGCGTTCTCGACTCTTTCACCATGAAGAAACCCTGAGAGGGACAAGGAGGTGAGCGGACCACAGGAAGAGAGGGACAGGTCAGACTTCGTGAAACTGGAACGCATGCATGAAGGAGGAATCCGATGAGACGGATTGTGTGTGGTGGGCTAGTCGTAGCGTGTCTGTTGGGCCTGGTGGCTTGGGCGGCGCCATGGACCGAGATCGCACCGCTCAACGTAGCACGCTCCAAGCACAGAGCGGTGGCTCTGGATGGGAAGATCTACGTGGTCGGAGGCAACGACGTGGACGGCAAGTGCGCCCCGGTCGAGGTGTACGACCCAACGGCCAATACGTGGACCGTGCTCGGCCCGAGCCCGGTCAACTGCGAGATGCCTTGTCTGGCCACCGTGGGGGGGAAGATCTATTCCCTCGCTGGCCGAACGTCGGCGAAGGTCCGCACGTTGAGCGGTTATGTGTGGGACCCTGCAAGCGGTGTAGTGGCTTGGAAGCCAGTTCCCGGCGGGATGACCATGGCCCACGGTGACGCGGCGTGTGTTGTCATTGGGACGAAGATCTACCTCCTGACTGGCGAGGACGATTCACTGACCAACACGGGCTACGACTACGTTGAGGCAACCGACGTGTTCGACGTCGCAACGCTCAAGTGGTCCACTGCCGCACCGCTCGTCAAGCGCGGACGGGAGGACTTCGACGCCACTGCGGTCGGGACGAAGATCGTGGTCGTGGCCGGGCAAGGCGGACCGGACCAGGGCGCCCTCCGCTGGTTGAGCGTGTACGAAGCAGCAACGAACACATGGCAACACTGGGACGAGGGTGTGCCGCTTCCGTGGGAGCACCCCCGGACGCTCACGGTCGGGGAGTACGTCTATATCATGACTGGCCGCGGCGAGGGTGCGTTTGTCAACTACCGACTCGATCTGGCGACGATGGCCTGGACCGAGCACACTCCGCCTCCCGAACCGGTCACCTCCTGCGCCGCCGTTGTGCTCGGGGGGAAGATCTATCTGATGGGAGGCGTTCACCTGGACGGGACCCTCCTGGCCAGGGTGTTCGTCTACGATCCGTGTCAGGATAAGTAGAGGAGGTGGTCGAGGATGTGGCGAAAGCACACGTGGGCAAAGCTCGTACTTGTGGGGAGCATGCTCCTGTTCGGCGCGGTGATCCTGGCCCAACAGACGGGTCTCACGCCGCAACAGGACGCGTGGCTCAGGAAAGCCCAAATCGGGCCTTATCAGCCAGAGGTTGAAGATTGGGATGCCATCTACCAGGCGGCCAAGGCTGAAGGGAAGGTTGTGATCTTGTCCCTGTCGTCACGGATCTACCAGGTCGTAGAGTCGTTCAAGGCCGCCTACCCTGGGATCGAGGTCGAGGCCTACGACATGACCGATGTGCAGCAGATCGAGAAGCTGACCCGGGAACAGGGCGCCGGAATCTACACGATCGATGTGCTGTTCCTCGCGGGGACCACGACCCTGGTCAAGGAACTCCTGCCTCAGCGTCTGATCTGGAACTACGTGCCAACGACCTTGGTTGACGGTGTGCTCGCCACGGACGCGATCCCGGAAGAGTTCAGGTCGCCCCTTCTCGTGCACAGCGTCGAGTCCAAGGTCGTGTTCTACAACTTCGAGACCTACCCTACTCCTCCAGTGACGAGTCTGTGGGATCTGACGCGGCCGGAGTGGAAGGGCCGGGTCCAGTTCAAGGACCCCTTGACCACGGAGGAGAACATGAACTTCCTCCAGATGGTCGTCAAGAACGCTGACCTCATGGCCGCCGCGTACCAAGCGACGTTTGGGACACCCATCGTGCTGAGCCCGGGAATCCCGAACGCCGGCTATGAGTGGATCAAGCGACTTGCGGACAACGGCCTTGTGATCACCAAGTCCGACGGGGACGCGACGAAGGCGTGCGGGACCCCTGGACAGGCCAAACCGCCGCTCGCGATCGCTTCGTCGTCCAAGATCCGCGACAACGAGAAAGGTCAGGTGCTGGCCATCGGCTGGGATCTCTCCCCGGTGGCCGGACTCAGCAAACTCAACTACATGAGCATTGCCAACCTGGCCCCCCACCCCAACGCCGCGAAGCTCCTCATCCAGTGGATGCTCGGCGACGGGGGCGGCGGCGCGGGCTACGATCCGTTCTATGTGAAGGGGCAGTGGAGCTCGCGGATCGTGGCGCGAAACCCTCTCCCCGAGATCACCCTCGATACCCTGCGCGCGCGGACGTGGTTCGTGGATCCGGACTGGGTCTACGAACACGGCCTGCAGGTGCAGGACTTCTGGCTCACGCTGCGCTAGGATGTGAAACCGCGGGGCTGCGGCGGTGCCGCAGCCCCGCTCCCCTTATCGCGGACAATGCCGGGTAACAGACTCAGCGTGCGGCGTCCCCTGCTGCGCCTCCTTCGCCAGCCGGAGCGGATATGGGGGCTGGCCCTGATCCTCGGGCTGCTCGTGTTCGTGGCCATCCCCCTGGGAAATATGGCGGTCAGCTCGTTCCGCTTCGATTCCTCGGGTCCCCGCTACGTCAAGGGGGTCCTGCCGGGAGAGCCCACCACCTTCTACTGGCACCGCACCCTGTTCGGCCCTTTGGCACAGGCGATCTTCTGGGTGCCAGTATCACGCAGCCTTCTCATCGCCGTCCTCATCTGTGCGCTGGCCCTCCCCCTCGGAACCCTGTTCGCGTGGCTCGTGGCGCGGACCGACCTCCCTGCAAAGGGTTTTTTCAACTCGGTCCTGATCGTCCCCTACATCATGCCTTCCTGGACGGTGGCCCTGGCCTGGCTCACCGTGTTCAAAAGCGAGCAGTTCGGCGGACGGCCTGGCCTCGTGCGCGCGTTGTTTGGGGTCAACCCGCCGGCCTGGGCGAGCTACGGGCTTCTCCCGATCGTGATCGCACTCGCGGTGCACTACATCCCCTATGCGTTCGTGCTCATGAGGGGCGCGCTGGCGACGGTGGACGCCCAGCTCGAGGAGAGCGCGGAGGTCCTGGGGGCAGGTAAACTCGAGGTGTTCCGTAAGATCACCCTGCCCCTCGTGCTCCCGGCCCTGGGATCGGCGTTCGTCCTCACCTTCGGGAGGGGGTTGGGGGAGTTCGGGACCCAGGCCTTCCTTGGGTTGCCCGTCGGGTACTACACCCTATCCACGCGGGTCTACTGGGCGCTGAGCTCCCGCCAACATAGCCAGGGCTACGTGCTGACGTTGATCCTCATCCTGGCCACCTCGCTTGTGGTGTTCACCAATCAGAAGCTCATCGGCACGCGCAAGCGGTTCACCACGATCACCGGGAAGGGAGCCTACCATCGTCCGGTGCGACTCGGAGGATGGCGGATCCCGGCCGTGGCGCTCCTAGGGGCGTTTATCGTCGTGTTCGTCCTCGCCCCGTTGGGCTTGATCGCCCTGGAGACGCTCATGCGCTACGAAGGTCAGTACTCGCTATCCAACTTCACCGGATACTACTGGATCGGGCAAGGAGAACGGATGCTGGCCGACGGACAGCCCGGGATCTTCCGGAGCCCGTTCATCCTGGGGGCGATCAAGAACTCGGTCACCTTGGCCGGGATCACCGCGCTCGTCAGCGGGGTTCTCGGTCTCCTCATCGGGTACGCCGTGGTACGCAGGCGTGGAACGGTGATGTCGCGGTCCATCGAGATCCTCAGTTTCATTCCCTACATGATCCCCGGGCTCGCGTTCGGCGGGATCTACCTCAGCCTATTCGCCCGGTCGTGGGGGCCCCTCCCGGCCCTGTACGGGACGATGGCTCTGCTGGTGTTGGCCTGTACGATCAAGTATCTGCCCTTCTCCTCCAGCTCGGGCATCTCCGCGATGCACCAGATTGACCCGTCGCTCGAGGAAGCGGCCAACCTCCACGGGGCGCGGTGGGGGAGACGGTTCGTACGAATCGTGCTGCCTCTTGCCAAGAGCGGGGTGATGTCCGCCGCCCTCCTCACCTTCATCACCGCAATGCGCACGCTGGACTTGATCGTGCTCCTGGTCACTCCCCAAACCCGCGTCATGACCTCCGTTATTTGGGGATACCAATCCCAAGGGTTCACCCAACTTGCCTACGCTGTGATGCTCCTCATCGTCGTGATCACCCTGACCGGCCACTTCGTGATCCGACGGTTGGGGGGAAAGTTCGAATTGTGAGGAGGCCGAGATGCCGGAAATCACCATCCGCAGCCTGACCAAACGGTTCGGGAAAGTGATTGCTGTCCACAGCCTGGACTTGTCCATCGCATCCGGCGAGTTCGTGACCCTCCTCGGCCCTTCGGGCTGCGGCAAGACCACGACCCTGCGCTGCCTTGCAGGATTGGAAGAGCCGGATCAGGGCGAGGTCTTCATCGGCGAGCGCTGCGTGTTCTCCAGCGTGCGTGAGGTGATGGTCCCCCCTGGCGGGCGAGGTATCGGGATGGTGTTTCAAAGCTATGCGCTGTGGCCTCACATGATGGTCTCCCAGAATGTCGCGTTCGGGCTGGCCAAGAAGGGGTTCGGGAAGCAGGAGATCAAGCGCCGCGTCCGGGAGGTCCTCGACCTCCTGGGGCTGGGCGGGCTGGAGAGGCGTTTCCCGAATGAGCTCTCCGGCGGGCAACAACAGCGGGTGGCGCTGGCCCGGGCGGTGGTGGTCCAACCGGAGATATTGCTGTTTGACGAACCCCTCTCGAACCTCGATGCCAAACTGCGAATGACGCTCCGGGCCGAGCTCAAGCGGCTACACACCGAGATCGGAGCGACCACGGTGTACGTGACCCACGACCAGTTGGAAGCCCTCACCCTGTCCACGCGGATCGCGGTGATGAAGGATGGGGTGGTGCAGCAGATGGGCACACCCCAAGAGGTCTACCACTTCCCGAGCAACCTGTTCGTGGCCGAGTTCATGGGCAACCCGACCACCAACCTGTTCCCGGCGGTGGTGGCCTCCGCCGGGCCGCCGGCGAGCGTTGCCCTCAAGTGGAACCCGGACGTGCCTCTCCTTCTCCCTGACTCCAAGGCGCTGCCGGAGGGGGCGGAAGTCGTGGTCAACGTGCGGCCCGAGGACATGGGGTTCTCCGTCGAACCACGGGCTGGATACCTCCCCGCTACGGTCTATGCCACCCTGCCCACGGGAGCGGAGTGCATCACCTACGGCCGGCTGACCCCCGGAGGAGAAGAAGTGGTGCTCAAGGGCCCAGGTGAGGAGCACGCCTGTCTCGGTCCCAACCAACCGTTCTGGCTGGGCCTCAAGCGGGGAAACGTGTTCGACGCACGCGAGGGGACACTGATCACCTCGTTCGGCTTCTCCCCACAAAAGGGAGGAGCATGAACCGGCAACGGTTGCCGATCGGCATCGCCCCCGGCCGTGCATACAAGGGGACATGGTGGGACATGATCGAGCTCTGCCGTCGGCACGGCTTCCATGGGGTGGAGTTCAAGCACGAGCTCCCGTTCATCCTCCCCGACCGGTGGTCTCCGGCGCTGGTCCGCCGCATCGCCGAGGTACAGCGCGAGGAGGGCCTGTGGATCTCCGTGCACGGGCCGTATACGAACATCGGTTCCCTCCTCCCCCACCGATGGCAGGCGGCGGTGGACGAGCACCTCCGGGCACTGGAATGGGCGGAGGAGATGGAAGCGAAGACCTACACCGTGCACCCAGGTTGGGTGGAGAAAAAGTACGCCGATCCGGACCTCCTGGCCCGTTGCCGGGAAAACACGATCCAGGCTCTGGAGCGCATGGTCGAGCACGGCGGCCAGGTGGCGATCGGTGTGGAGAACCAGAACCCAGCCGAGGGGGAAAAGGCCAAGTGTGGGTTCACCGTGCCCCAGCTCCATGGGCTCATCGATGGGCTGAATCCGGTCGGGTTCACCCTGGACTTGGGGCATGCCCAAGTGCTCAACGGAGACCCGGTTCAGTTCTTCCATGCGCTGGGGCCGGAGCGGATTCGTGCCGCTCACGTGCACGACAACGACGGCACGGCGGACGATCACCTCCCACCCGGGCAGGGAACGATCGACTGGAGGGCGTTCCTCTTCGCCTACCTCCGTCACGGCTGTGGGTTCCCGCTGTTCTTGGAGCTGGCGGGCAGGGAGAGTGACTTCGTATCCGGCCGGGACTTCCTAAGCCGGGTCTGGTCCAAGGTGGTCGAGGCCTGACTTGGTCACCACCCGGGACATGGCCCGGGCGGCCGGGGTCTCCCTGTCCACCGTATCCCGGGCTCTCGACGACTTGCCGCTCCTCCGGCCTCCGGGGGGAGACGAAGGCCGCATCCGCCGGCTGACCGCGGAACTCGGCTATGAGCGGAACGCCCTCGCCTTGCGCCTGATACGCGCGGCGTGCGCTCCTCACATGGTGGACGATCGGTGAGGAGCACCGCCCTTGCCGACCGACCGGTGAGCCGGTAGAATGCGTTGTTTTGCAAGCGTTTACACAAGCTCTAAGGGGGTGATATCCGGTCCAGTAGTATTGTATGCCCTCTAGCCAAGAACAAGAAGGGGTGAGATCATGCGACGTCTCTTGTGGTTTGTAGGGTTGATTGGCGTCCTTGCGCCCATCGCCGGGCCCTTCATGACCAGCTGGAAGCCATGACCATGGCAGACCGAATCGCCGTCCTGCATGAGGGGAAGCTCCAACAGGTTGGTGCTCCTGAGGAGTTGTACCTCTCCCCAGACAATCTCTTTGTCGCCGGGTTCATGGGGACCCCCCCTATGAATTTCCTTGAGGTTTCACTGGAGACAACAGGGGGCGCATGCTTCCTGCACCATGAGTGTCTACGGGTGCCCCTGTCTCCTGACCGGGCGCATCGAATCGGGCAGGTCGGGAATCGCAGGTTGGTGTTGGGGCTGCGGCCGGAGGACATAAAGGTCGAGCCGGAGCAGCCTTCAGAGGCTGAGGTCTACGTCGTGGAACCGCTAGGTCGCGAGACCCTGGTTACGATTAAGGTGCGCGAAACGATGCTTAAAGCGCTCGCCCCCCCTGAGGTTCGGCTGCGTCCAGGCGACCGGGTGCGATGGCACGTCCTTCCGGACCGGGTCTATCTGTTCGATTCGACGAGCGGGGAAGCTTTGCTCGTGCCAGGTTGGTGAAAGGAGCTGTGGTGCGTTACGGGCTAAATGTAGACAGCGAAAAGACGTTCAACGACCCTGCATACCTCCAGCGGGTGCTCACCTCTTTGCAGGAGCTCGGTTTCGATTACGCCGAGGTCGGTGTGGAGGGCTTGGAAGTGATTAGCGGAGGGCGACCGATCCCCGATCGGGTTGAAGCCCTTGTCAACGTACTGTCACATTTCCCGTTGGATTACGTCATCCACGGCCCGGACCCGCTGAACCTCGCGGCGGTTACCGGTCGGGATCTTGAGGCACGGATCGCTCAGGCCACCATCGAGTTAGCTGCCACGGTGGGGAGTCGGCTTGTGGTCTTCCATACCGGGCACGTTCCTCTCGTGTGGGCGAGCCGATACGACGCGATCACTTCGGCGCAGACCTGCTTTGTGGAAACGCTGCGTGAGATCGCGGCCTTCGCCGCCCAGCGAGAGGTGGCGCTGTGCATCGAGAACCTCCCCCCATACCTCGACCGATACCTCCTGGGAGATCGATTGGATTCGCTCGTGCACATCGTCGAGCAAGTCGGCAAGGAGAATGTAGGGATATGCTTGGACTTCGGCCATGCGTACAGTGCGGCCAAGTACTACGGATTCGACTTCCTCGGAGCATTGGCCCATGCCAAGCCTTATGTCACTCACGTTCACCTGCACGATGCCCATGGACGGGGGGTCCACATGCCAATGTCCATCGCCGGAGCGTTGCCGCAGCGGTCGGCGCTGGTTTATGGGACGCTGCATCACCTGCCCCTCGGCTGGGGAGAGGTCCCGTACCACCAAGGGCTGAACATCCTAAAAGGGACAGACCTCAGCATCACGTTGGAGATTTCCCCCCGATACGAGCAGTATTATGCCCGCTGTCTGGCGGAGATCAAGGCGATTATGGAGGAGGAACGGTGACCAATCCAATCGGCCTTAACCTGCATGCGCGGAGACTCGATGGCTCACTAACGGTGCTTGAAGAGGACTTGGCTACCGTGGTCCGCGGTGGGGGGGATTTGGCCGAGGTGGCGGTCAACGGCCTTGACGTGATCGCGCACGGCAAGCTCTTCCGGCCACGTTTGAACGTGGTGAAGCGGACGCTTAATGGTTATCCGGTGCGGTATACTGTACATGCGCCAAACTGCCTAAACCTCCAGGACATCCGTCGCGCCTCGCTACAATCCGAGCTTTTCATGGCTTGCCTTGAGTTCTCCGCAGAGATCCGGGCCACTCATTTCGTGTACCACGAGGGTCTCGCTACAGGTGAACATCCTGCACAAGCGGCTCAGGAGTCCGAGGTCAAGGCCTTGCAGCGTCTGGGAAAGGTGGCCGAGGCGGAAGGGATAACGATCTGTGTGGAGAACAACCGCACCGATGTGAGGCGCGTGACGTCGCTCGTGGACACGGTAGCATGCCGAGGGGTACGCGTTTGCTGCGATATCGCTCATCTCTTCCTCACGGTACAGGGGCAGACTGCCGAGCTCTTGAAAGCCATAGCGGAGAGTGCTCCCTACATTTGCCACGTCCACGTCCACGACAATTTCGGCCTCGGCGAGATAGCCACCCTCGAGCCATATGTCGAAGGGCTTCCCCTAGGAGAGGGGGATCTCCACCTCCCTTTGGGTTGGGGATGTATTCCCTATCGCGACGTATTCGCGGCCATGAAACGTTGGTACCGCGGCGCCTATGTGCTCGAGCTCAAACCGCGATTCTTCGAGGTGGGGTTGGCTTCAACAGCGCTGCAGGACCTGCAGAAGTCAGTCCAAGGAGCGTAGGAGAAAAGGTGCTCGACGTTCTCTGCATTGGCCACTTGGACAAGGGGCGGATCGTGGTCGGCGGGAACGCCTCCGAAGCCCTGGGGGGCGCGGTGTACTACGGGGGGATGGTGCTCCTTGCCCTCGGGCTCCGCGTGGCCGTGGTGACCCGGCTCGCGAAGGAGGACACGCGCCTCCTTGATGAGCTCCGGGCGTCCGGGGCCACGCTGTTTCCGGTCTTCACCAATGGAACCACAGGGATCGAGAACCTCCTCCCGGACCCGGCCTCCGACAAACGCCGTTGCTACGAGCGGGGCTTTGCCGGCACGTTCCGCCCCGAGGACCTCCCTGACCTCGCGGCGCGCCTCTACTACGTGGGCACGATCATCACCGATGAGATCGATTTGCCTTTCCTCCGGGCGGTGGCCGCTCGGGGCCCGGTTGCGCTCGACGCCCAAGGTATCTTGCGCAAGCGGGTGGGCAAGGAGCTCGTCACCGATGGGTGGCCGTGGGCCGACCAGGGTTTGCCCCTCGTCCGCTACCTCAAGGTGGACGACCGTGAGGCCGCGGCCCTGACCGGCCAGCAGGACCCTCGGCGCGCCGCAGAGGTGCTCGCCGAACACGGGCCTCAAGAGATCGTGCTCACCCGGAAGGAAGGGGTGCTGGTGCTGGCCGATGGCCGCTTCCACGAGGCCCCGTTCCGGCCGCGGTCGCTGGCCGGCCGCACCGGCCGCGGCGATACCTGTTTTTCCGCGTACCTCGGCCGACGCCTCTTGGGCGACGCCCCGGACGAGGCGGCCCGATTCGCTGCCGCCCTGACCACCCTCAAGCTCGAGCGGCCCGGGCCATTCCGCGGGTCGCTCGACGAAGTCCGAATGCGCATTGCCGAGGCCTGACGATGCGTTGGCAGGACGATGACCTGGCGGTCGAGGTCCTGTTCAGCCAGGCCGGACTGGCCACCCAGCTCCTCGTCCGGGCGGGCACGACCCACCTCCTGTTCGACGTCGGGGACGGCGCTGTGCGCGACCTCCTCCGGACCGGAATCGCCCCGATGTCCCTGGCCGGGGCGTTCTTGACCCATGGCCACGCGGACCACATCGGCGGCCTCTACAGCCTGCTCGGCTACCTGCGGGCAGAAGGCCATGACCGCCTGTTCCGGGTGTGGTACCCGGCCGGATGCTGTGAGGTCGAGCACGTCGTCGCCGCGTTCCGCTCATGTCATCGAAATACCCTCCCCTACCGCCTTGAGACGGAAGCCCTCGTCGATGGGCAGGCGGTGGCGATCGGAGACGTCCAGGTGCAGGCCCGGCGCGTCGAACACTGGCACAGCGTCCAGGGCCGCCTCATCGCTCCCGCTCCGGCCCTCGGGTACCGCCTGACCTTCCGCGGTCGGGCGGTCGCGGTCACCGGGGACACCGCCCTCTGCCCGGCTCTGGTGGACTTGGTGCGGGGGGCTGATCTGGCCTTGATCGAGGCCACCCTGGACGAGGCCACCCCCGAGCAGCGCGCCCACCTCCATTTGACCCGGGATGCGGCCCAGGACCTCGCCCGCTTGGCCAAGCGGGCGTTCTTGGTCCACCAGCCGAGCGAGAGGGGACCGGGCGGAGCTTGACCGCCTGAGAAAGCAGGGCTAGAATCCTCGCAAGCGTTTGAAGGAGGGGGTGATCGAGGGAAGCAAATCCAACAGGCCAGGGGCAACCTGATTCAGGTGCGACAAGGAGGAAGGGATGCGATTACGCAGGTTGGTGATAGGGATATTTTTGGTATCCACAGTGGCCACGCTCGGGCTGGGGGCCACCAAACTCGTCATCGCTGGCCGTGACGGGGTCTATGGCGCGGCCATGCAGCTTGCCGTAGACCTGTACAAGGCCGAACACCCCGACGTGGACATCGAACTCCTCAAGCTGCCCTACGGCGGCCTCTATGAGAAGCTGGTCATCGACTTCCGTGAGGCCATCGGCGCCTACGACGTGGTCCTGCTCGACGACGTGTGGGCCACGGAGTTCATGAGCCTCGGATGGCTGGCCAATTTGGAGGCCCTGGGGTTCACCGCGGAACCTGACTTTGTGGGCAAAGCCCTGGCCGTGGGCTGCTACCCGTACGCCCAGGGCGCGCTCTACGCCGTGCCCCACGTGGGCAACGTCGAGCTCTTCGCCTACCGCAAGGACCTGTTCGACAAATACGGCTTGCCCGAACCCAAGAGCTGGCTGGAGGTATTGGGGGCGGCGGCGCTCATCGAGCGCTACGAGCCGGGGATCAAGGGCATCGTCTTCCGCGGCAAGAAAGGCAACCCCATTGTGACCGGGTTCCTGCCCATCTTCTGGTCATTCGGAGCGGAAATCCTTGACGAAAACGGCCGCCCGACGCTCAACTCGCCCCAGGCCGTGGCCGCGCTCAAGTTCTTCCTGGCCATGAAGGCCTTCGCCCCCGCCGGCGTGGAGATCTATGACTCCTCCGAGCTGCGCGATGCCCTGCAGGGAGGCACTGTGGCCATCGCCACCGAGGTCTGGCCGGCCTGGATCCCCGCGCTAGACGACCCGGCCAAGTCCAAGGTAGTGGGCCAGGTGGAGATCATCCCCCACCCGGGGCTGGTGGCCGAATCCTCCCCGGTGATCGGTATCTGGCTCCTCGGGATCCCCAGCGCCTCCAAGAACAAGGCCACTGCTTTGGATTTCCTGCGCTTCGTCTCCTCACCGGAGGTGCAGAAGACGTTGGCCCTGGAGGTCGGACTTCCCCCGACGCGGGTCAGTGTGTACCAGGACCCGGAGGTGGTGGCCAAGTACCGCTGGTACCCAGCCCAGCTGGCCGCCCTGGACGCGTCCCGGCCGCGGCCGCGCCTCCCCGAGTGGGCACAGATCGAGGGCGTGCTCGGTGACTACCTGCAGCTCGCCCTAGTGGGGTCCATGACCCCGGAGGAGGCCTTGGCTGCGGCCCAAGCGCGCGTGGAGGAGATCCTGCGCTGATGTACATCGGGTAGGGGAGGGCCAGGCGGTGACCGACCGCTTCGCCCTCCCTCGTTTGTCTCCATGACGAGATCGTCTGCTCCGAGAGCCCCGTTTCACGAGCGCTACTTCCATTACCTCATCCTCATTCCGGCCCTCCTCATCATGATCGCCCTTACCGTCTACCCGGTGATCAACGTCGTTCAGCTCTCGTTCTACCGCTATTCCTACGCCCGGGGGGAGAAGGCGTTCATCGGCCTGGAGAACTACTACCGGCTGGCCAGCGACCGCTTTTTCGTGAAGGGACTGAGCAACACGTTCCAGTTCATGGCGCTCGCCACCGTGGCCGAGCTCGCCCTCGGGCTCGGTTTGGCGCTCCTGTTCAATACCAAGTTCCGCGGTCGGCAGTGGCTCCTGGCGCTCCTCATCTTCCCCATGATGCTCTCCACCATGGTGGTGTGCGCCGTGTGGGGGGCCATGTATCACTACGACTTCGGCATCATCAACCACGTGCTACGGGCGGTTGGCCTGTCCCCCGTGCGGTGGCTGTTCGATCCCAATTTGGCCCTTAAGTCCATCGTCCTCATCGACCTTTGGCAGTGGACGCCCATGGTGTTCCTGATCCTGCTTGCGGGACTTCAGTCCATCCCCGCCGAGATCTATGAGGCCGGCCGGGTGGACGGGGCCTCGGGGTTCCGCCTATTCCGGCACATGACCTTGCCCTTGATCAAGCGGCACTTCCTTCTCGCGGCCCTGCTGCGCATCATCGACACGTTCAAGATCTTCGACAAGGTGTACGCCCTGACCGGCGGGGGGCCGGGCGACGCCACGGAGACGATTTCCTTGCACATCTACCGGGAGGGGTTCCGCTACTTCAACCTGGGCCGGGCGGCCGCCGCGGCAGTGGTCATGCTCATCGCCGTCACCTTGATCTCCGCGGTTTACGTGCGGCAGGTGATCCGCGAACATGCCTAGCCCGCATCGGCTGGGCCGCCGCGCCGTGCTCTACCTGCTCGTGGCCCTGGCCATGGTCTGGACGCTGTTCCCCATCTACTGGATGGTGACTACGTCCCTGAAGCTCCCCATCGAGTACGCTTCCCCGGAACCGAGCTGGGCGCCGACCCGTATCACCTTCGAGCATTACCGCAGCCTGTGGGAGCACCGGTTCCTGCGCTACTTTTTGAACACGGTCATCACCGCCGCCGCAGCCACGGTAGTGTCGCTCTTGTGCGGGTTCCTTGCAGCCTACGCCCTGGCCCGCTTCCGCTTCCCAGCTAAACTCGACAACCTGTTCCTCCTGTGGGTGCTGTTGGTGAAGATGATTCCCCCGATCGTCATCGCCATCCCCCTCTATGTGACCCTGCGGCAGTTGGGGATCATCAACTCTCTTCTCGGGCTCGTGGTCGGCTACCAGGTGTACACGCTCCCCTACTGCGTGTGGATGCTGCTCGGCTTCGTACGGGATGTCCCCCTGGAGATGGAGGAGGCGGCGGCCATCGACGGAGCCTCGCGATGGCGGACGCTCTGGTCCATCGTCCTCCCCCTGGTCGGCCCGGGGCTGGCGGCCACAGCTATTCTCAGTGTGATCATGTGCTGGAACGAGTTCACCTACGCCCTCCTCTTCCTGCGCTCACCGGCGGTGTTCACCCTACCCATCCACATCGCCAGCTACATCACCGAGTACGAGGTGTTGTGGGGGGAGCTCATGGGCATCGGCCTCCTCGCGTCGCTGCCCATCCTCCTCCTTTCCGGGTACGTGCAGAAATACCTTCTGCGCGGGTTCGCGATGGGGTTCAAATGATCCCCGTTGACAGGCGCCCGGGAACGAGGTAGCGTGTCCTACCACAACGTTTGCGGAGGGGGTGAAAGGGGGGAACTGCAGGAGTAGTGTAGATCAGGACGGGAAAAGAATCACGCGGAGGTGAAGCCATGCGAAAGTTGGGGGTTCTTCTCGCGGTGGCCCTGGTGGGCGCGGCCCTGCTTGGCTGGGGACAGCAGGTCCTTCACATGTACACGGCGTTCGACGTGGACGAGGCCAAGATTTACATCGGGGCGTTCCAAGCCAGGTATCCTAACATCAAGGTGGAATGGGTCCGCCTGTCCGCCGGGGAGCTCCTCGCCCGGCTCCGGGCCGAGGCCGGCAATCCGCAAGCCAGCCTGTGGCTCGCCGGCCCCAGCGACACGTTCATCCTCGCCAAACAGGATGGCCTCCTTGAGCCGTACACGGAGTCGCTGGGGTGGCAGTATCTTCCGGACAAGTTCAAGGACCCTGACGGGTATTGGGTGGGCATCTACACGGGGTTCATCGCCTTCGCCAGCAACAAGGACTTCCTCGCCAAGCATGGGCTCGAGCCGCCCACCTCGTGGTACGATCTATTGAGCCCTGAATTCGATAGGAACCTATCCATGGCCTTCCCCTACACCTCGGGCACCGGGTACACGCGCCTCGCCTCCCTGGTGTTCCTGTTCGGGGAGAAGGACGGCCTGGAGTTCGAGCGCCAGATCTCCGAGCGCATCCACCACTACACCAAGGCCGGCTCGGCCTGCGTGACCGAGGTCGGCCTGGGCGAGGTCGCTGTAGGGATCGCGTTCTCTCACGATGTCATCGCCAAGGGCCTCGCCAAGGGGTATCCGGTGGTGCTGTCCTTCCCCAAGGAGGGGACGGGGTATGAGATCGGGGCCATGGCCCTGATCAAGGGCGGACCGGAACTCGAGCTCGCCAAGGTCTTCTACGACTGGATGCTTTCTGCGGAGGCCCAGTCCCTGTTCCAGCGCTGGTACCGCGTCCCCCTGAACCCCGAAGCCGAACTGGCGGAGGGGCTCGTGACCGCCGACCAGGTGAACCTCGTGGACTACGACGCCCTGTGGGCAGCGGAGAACCGGGACCGGCTGATCGAGCAGTGGCAGGCCCTCACCGGCTATTAGCCGAACGCGGGGGGTGGGGTTACCTCACCCCCCATTTTCATTGGCCATGCGCAGTGCGTCCCGACGGCTGATCCACGACCCGGTGCTCCTCGGGGTGATCCTCGTTGTGTTCGCCCTCCTCGCCCTGTTCATCGTGTTCCCCCTCGTGAAGGTCCTGCAGACGAGCCTGTTCCACAAAGGGACGTTCGAGCCCAAGTACTTCCTGTACTTCTTCGAGGGGCGACCTTACCTCATCCGGCCGCTTCTCAACAGCCTCACCGTGGGGGCGCTGGTGGCCCTCTTCGGCACCGCGGTGGGGTTCGTGTTCGCCTACGCTGTGACCCGCACGAACATCCCCGGGAAGACCGCGTTCCGCTGGATCGCAACCTTCCCCATCATCTCCCCACCGTTCCTCCTGGCGCTTTCGGCGATCCTCCTCCTCGGCCGCAACGGGCTCATCACCCAGCTCCTGCAAGCCCGGTGGGGGATCTCGTGGAGCATCTATGGGCTCCCTGGCCTCGTCCTCACCGAGACCTTGGCCTATTTTCCACTCGCGTTCATGACCCTCGAGGGGGTGCTCGCCGGGATCGACCCGGCCTTGGAGGAATCAGCCCTCGACCTCGGGGCGTCCAAGCTGCGCACGTTCTTCCGGGTGACGCTCCCCCTCGCCACCCCGGGGCTGGCCGCTGCCTTGCTCCTCCTGTTCATCCGGTCGCTCGAGGACTTCGGCAACCCCATCGTCATCCAGGGCCGGTACCCAGTGCTCACCGTGCAGGCGTACCTGGCGATCACCGGGATGTACAACCTCCCCCTCGGGGCCACCCTGTCCATCGTCCTCCTCGTCCCCACCCTGCTCGCGTTCGTCCTCCAGCGGTACTGGGTGACCCGTCGCTCCTACGTCACCGTCACCGGGCGCCCGTCCACCGCTGGCCTCCGCAGCACGGAGCCGTGGGTGAAGTGGCCCCTATTCGCGGTGGTGTGTTTGCTCTCGGGGATCATCCTCCTCTTCTACGCCATGGTCGTGTACGGGGCGTTCACCGAGCTATGGGGGGTCAACCACGCCTTCACCTTCGAGAACTTCGCGTACGTGTTCAGCACCGGGGCGGGTTACCTCATGAACACCCTGAAGCTCGCGGGGGTGGCGACCCCCATCGGGGGGATCCTGGGGATCCTCATCGCCTACCTCGTGTCACGGAAGCGGTTCCCCGGCCGGGGGGCGATGGACTTCCTGTCCATGCTCAACTTCGCCGTTCCCGGGATCATCGTGGGGATTGGGTACATCCTTGCGTTCAATACCCCGCCCATCCAGCTCACCGGCACGGCGGCGATCATCGTCCTCATCTTCATTTTCCAGCGAATGCCGGTGGGAATCCGGGACGGGATCGCCATGCTCCAGCAGGTGGACCCGACGATCGACGAGGCCGCCTCCGACCTCGGGGCCGGGTTCTTCCGCACGTTTCGCCGGGTGATGTTGCCCCTGGTGGCCCCGGCGTTCATCTCCGGGATGGCCTACATGTTCTCCGCCTGTGTGACCTCCATCTCCGCGGTGATCATGGTCGTGTCCGCCCGCTGGCAGCTCATCACCGTGGCCCTCCTGCACGAAGTGGACAACGCTGATCTCTCGCAGGCCGCCGCGTATGGCGTGGTGATCATCCTGGTGGTGCTGGGCACGATCCTGCTTTTGGACCTGGTGGTGGGGAGGATGCTCCTTGGGAGGGGGCGACATGGCCGCTGAGCTGGTGCTGGAAGCGTTGACCAAGGTGTTCCGGGGCCGGCGGGAGACGGTGGTGGCGGTGGACCACCTCAACCTGTCCGTGGAAAAAGGGGAGTTGGTGACCCTGCTCGGGCCGTCCGGGTGCGGGAAGACCACGACCCTGCGCATGGTGGGCGGGTTCGAGGACCCGAGCGCGGGGGAGGTCTACCTCGGCGGCCGTCCCATCACCCGGCTTCCGCCCCAGCGCCGGGATACGGCCACCGTGTTCCAGTCCTACGGGCTTTTCCCTCACATGACCGTGTTCGAGAACGTCGCGTTCGGCCTCAAGGTGCGACGCCTCCCCCGGCGCGAAGTCCGGAAGCGGGTGCTGGCCGCCCTGGAGCGGGTGGGCTTAACCGGCCTGGACCGCCGTCCCCCGAGCAAGCTCTCCGGGGGCCAGCAGCAGCGGGTCGCCCTGTGCCGAGCGCTGGTGCTGGAGCCCAAGGTGCTCCTGTTCGATGAGCCTCTGTCGAACCTCGACGCCAAGCTCCGTGTAGAAACGCGCGAGCAGATCCGACGTTTGCAGAAGGAACTGGAGATCACCAGCCTCTACGTGACCCATGACCAGGCAGAGGCGATGGCCATCTCCGACCGAATCGTGGTCATGTGCCGGGGCTTGGTCCAGCAAGTGGGGACCCCGTACGAGATCTACGCCCACCCGGCCAACACGTTCGTCGCCGACTTCATCGGCCGGGCCAACTTCCTCCAAGCCCGGGCCCTCCAGGCACAAGGGGCGGAGGTGGAGCTGGAACTCCCGGGGAACAAACGCATTGCCGTCCCCAACACAGCCGGCGTCGCCCCCGGCGAAACGGTGGTCGCGGTGGTGCGGCCGGAGGCGGTGGATCTCGTCCCCGAAGGCCGAGGCGATCTCGCCGGCAAGGTCGTGCTCGCCCACTACACCGGGTCCATGGCCACCTATCGGGTTGAGCTCGAAAGCGGAGACCTGTTCAACGTAGAGGTGTTGAGCCCCCAGGAGAAGGGGTTCATGGAGCTGGGGACCGCGGTGGGGGTGCACCTGCATCGCAAGAGCGTGCACCTCCTGCGCCGCGAGGAATAGCTGTGCGCTACGCGCTCGTGGCGTTCGACCTCGATGGGACCCTCCTTGCGCCCGATGGGGCGGTGCCGGTGGCCACCCATGCCTTCTTAGAAGAGCTCGGGCGGTCGGCCCGGGTCACCTTGGCCACCGGGCGGTCCCTCGCTTCCGCCCGCCGGTACGTGGTGGACCTTGGCATCACCACCCCGGTCATCCTGTACCACGGGGCGGTGGTGTGGGACCCCAAGACCGGGGCCCCCCTCCGCGAGCACCGCATCCCCCCGGACCTCGCCCGCCGGGCCCTGGCCGCGGCCCTGCGGTTCCCCATCCACCCCCAACTGTACCGGGCGGTGGAAGACCCCACGATCTACGTGGCCCACCTCACTCCCCCCATTCGGGCGTTCCTCGCCAGGGAGAACCGTAAGGCCCAAGCCGTTGGGGATCTTGCCCCTTGGGCGGACCAAGGCCCGCTCAAGCTCCTGTTCATCGGAGATCCGCTTGGGCTCGGGGAGGCCGAGGATGCGTTGCGCCAGGCGGTGCCCGAGCTCACCGTGGTGCGGTCGGAGCGGGAGTACGTGGAAGTCCTTCCTCCGGGGGTGTGCAAAGGGGAGGCCCTGGCCTGGCTGTGTGTCCGGCTTGGGATCCCCCTTGAGCGGGTGGTGGCGGTGGGGGACCAGCCAAGCGACCTCTCCATGATCGAGCGGGCCGGCCTCGGGGTGGCCATGGCCCACGCCCCCGAGGAGGTCCGGGCCAAGGCCGACGTGGTGATCGCCGCCATCCCATCCCTGCAAAGGATCCTTGGCATGGCGGGGGGCGATCCTCGTCCCCGGAGACGGCCATCGGTGGCCCTGTGAAAGGGCTACACGGCCAAACAAGAAGGGGGATGACCATGATCCTTGGGCTGAACGGGGCGACGCTGGCAACCGCATCGTTGGACACGGGGATCCGGGCTGCCCGCGATGCGGGCTTCGCCGGATACGAGCCGCGGACCCCGGTGCTGGAAGGGTGCGAGGCGCGCGGTGGGCGGGAAGCGGCGCTGGCCGCAGTGGCCGAGATTGGGCTGACCTGGCTTCCCTTGAACGCCCTGGAAGGCGTGTTCGCCCTAGACGGACCAACGTTACCGAGCCAGGCCACAGCGGTATTCTCCCTCGCCGCTAGGTTCCGTGTGCCTCAGGTCATCCTCGTACCCGGTTCTGCTCGGATAGCCGAGAGTGCTGCACACGCCGAACTCGCTTGGCTCAAGACCCAAGCAACCCAGCACCACGTTTCGGTGCTCTACGAGCTCATCGGGTTTCCAACCTTCGCGTTCCCCTCCCTCGACCAGGCCTACGACCTCGCTTCCGCAGCCGGCGTGCCGCTCGTGCTCGACACGTTCCACCTCGCGGTGAGCCGGACCTCCCCTGGAGAGATCGCCCGGCTCCCCAAAGCGGC
This sequence comes from Candidatus Acetothermia bacterium, assembly GCA_024653305.1. NCBI lineage: Bacteria > Candidatus Bipolaricaulota > Candidatus Acetothermia bacterium. Next base: position 108,756 of record JANLFW010000002.1, read on the forward strand.
CATCGGGCTCGTTCACCTCTCCGACGCCATCACCGCGGGCAAAGCGGTGGAGGAACTCCGGGATGAGGACCGGGTGCTCCCCGGAGAGGGCGGGCTCCCGCTCGTGGACATCCTGACTGCGATCCATCGCACCGGCTACCGGGGGCCGGTGTCGGTGGAGGTGTTCCACCCCAAGTACGGGGAACAGGACCCGTACGCGGTGGCCCGCGACGCGCACCGCCGGGCGCGGCAGGTCCTCGCCCAAGCGGGTTGGCAACTCTGAAGGAGGCAACCATGGCACAGGTCAAGATCGGGATCCTCGGTGCCGGACGGATCGGGAAAGTCCACGCGGAGAATCTGATCCGCCGCGTACCCGAGGCGGAGGTGGTGGCCATCGCCGACGTGCGGCGGGAGGCCGCCGAAAGGTGCGCGGCCGAACTGGGCATTCCCCGGGCTTACGGGGATCCCCGGCCGATCCTGGATGACCGCACGGTGGACGCGGTGTTCATCTGCACGAGCACCGACACCCACGCCCCCTTGATCGAGGCCGCGGCCGAGGCCGGGAAGCACATCTTCTGCGAGAAGCCGATCGCCCTGGACCTCGGGGCGATCGACCGTGCTCTGGCCACGGTGAAGCGGGCCGGAGTCAAGCTTCAAGTCGGGTTCAACCGCCGGTTCGACCCGAACTTCACCCGGGCGAGGGAGCTTGTGGCCCAAGGGGCGATCGGCCGGCCCCACATCCTGCGCATCACCAGCCGCGACCCTGAACCCCCACCCCCTGAGTACGTGAGGACCTCGGGCGGGATCTTTTTGGACATGACCATCCACGACTTCGACATGGCCCGGTTCATGGTGGGCGACGAGGTGATCGAGGTCTACGCCCTGGGATCCGTGCTCGTGGACAAGCGGATCGGCGAGCTCGGGGACGTGGACACGGCGGCCGTCACGCTCCGGTTCGCGTCCGGCGCGATCGGGGTCATCGACAACTCCCGCCGGGCCGTGTACGGGTACGACCAACGGGTGGAGGTGTTCGGGGAACGGGGGATGATCCGCGTGGACAACCCCCGGCTGGATACGGCCGTGCAGAGCGATGCCCAGGGGGACCACGCGACGCGGATCTTCCACTTCTTCATGGACCGGTACACGGAATCCTTCGTTTGGGAAGCCCGGGCGTTCACCGCCGCCGTCCTCGAGGACAAGGAGCCGCCGGTTACGGGTGAGGACGGGAAGATCCCGGTGGTCATGGCCTACGCCGCCAAGCGTTCCCTGGAGGAACACCGCCCTGTGCGCCTGGAGGAAGTGGCCCGGGGAGGGTGAGAGGGTATAATCGGCCGCTTACAAACGTTTGCGAAAGGGGGCAACGATGAAAGCGTTGGTGCTCACGGCGAAGTGGGAACCGAGGCCGGGGTACACGGTCTCGGAGTTCGAGAAGAAGACGGGCAAGGCGGTCGAGGGAGCTCAGGTTTGGCGGCACCCCAAGCTCGAACTCAAGGAAGTGGAGCAGCCCAAACCCGGCCCAGGGGAGGTGCTCCTGCGGGTGCGGGCATGCGGGGTGTGCGGCTCGGACGTGCATTTCTACGAGACGGATCAAGACGACTACATGCTGTACCCCGGCCTCACCAAGTTCCCCACCACGATCGGCCACGAGTTCGCCGGCGAGATCGTGGGGATCGGCCCAGGACCGGAGGGCAAAACCTTTAAAGTCGGGGACAGGGTCACGGTGGAGGAGATGGTGTGGTGCGGGTACTGCCGCCCATGCCGGGATGGCTACCCTAACCAGTGCCTGAACCTCGAGGAGATCGGGTTCACCATCCCCGGGGCGATGGCCGAGTACATCGTGGTCCCGGCGAAGCTGTGCTGGAAGGTGGACGCGATCTTCGACCGGTACGCAAGCGAGGACCTGGCCTGGGAGGTGGCGGCGACCACCGAGCCGACCTGTGTCGCCTACAACACGATCTTCGAGTGCGCCGGCGGGTTCCGGCCTGGGGCGTACGTGGTCATCCACGGTGCCGGGCCGATCGGCCTCGCCGCGATCCAGCTCGCCAAAGGAGCCGGGGCGGCCAAGGTCATCGCCTTCGACGTATCCGAGGTGCGGCGGAAGTTGGCCGAGGCGGTCGGTGCTGATCACGTGTACAACCCGACCAGGGTCGCCCCGTCCGAGGTGGTGATGGAGCTCACCCACGGCGAAGGCGCCGATTTCGCGGTGGAGGCGGCCGGGGCACCGGAGGAGACGATCCCGGAGATGGAGAAGACCCTGGCCATCGGGGGGAAGATCGCGGTGGTGGGCCGGGCCGCCCAGCGGGTGCCCATGTACCTCGAGCGCTTCCAGACCCGCAAGGCCAAGCTCTTCGGGGCCCAGGGCCACTCCGGCTACGGCATCTTCCCGTCCGTCATCCGCCTGATGGGGGCAGGGCTCGTGGACAACTCCAAGATCATCACCTCCCGTTTCCCGCTCACGAAGGCCCTGGACGCCCTGAAACAGGCCACCAAGCGACAGGACGGGAAGATCGTCATCAAGCCGTGACGAGTGTTCGTAGCGTCGCACTTCATGTGCGACGTTTGGAAAGGAGCGAGCGATGGGCATGTGGATAACCACGGAACACCCCGCCATCGTGTTCGAGGACACGGAGGTGGGCCGGCTGAAGAAGAAGCTGTGGGACGCATCCGAGGCGGAGATCGACCGGATCCTCTCCGAATACGGCGTCCCCTCCGCGCCGGAGCTCGGGAAACCCGGCTCCTACATCCAGACCACGGTGCGGGCCAAGGTCATCGAAGCGAGGAAGAAGAACGACATCGTCCTCATCCCGGTGGGCTGCACCGAGAACCACGGCCGCCACACGGTGTCCGGCCTGGACACGTTCATGGTCACCCAGATCTGCGAGGCCGTGCGGCGCTATACGGAGAAGAAGGGCCGGCCGGTGGCCTTGGCCCTGCCCCCGCTCAACTACGGTGCCCATCCCTACCACCATGTGGGCATGCCCGGGACGGTGATCATGCCCGAGGACGTGGTCCGGGAGACCCTGGTCAACGTCATGCTCGGGCTATGGAACGATGGGTTCAGGAAGCAACTCATCGTCAACAACCACGGCCAGCTGTGGGTCCTGGAGTCGGCGTTGCACGAGTTCATGTACCGCTACCAGCTCCCCGGCGTGTTCCAGGTGCTGGACTGGCACCGTGCAGTACGGGAGTTCTTCTTCCCCGTGGATCGCCCGGGCTCGTTGGAGACCCACTTCGTGCACGCCGACGAGGCGGAGACCTCCGTGGCCCTCCTCATGTTCCCCCCGGGGATGGTGGACATGGCCCTGGCCGAGAAGACGGAGGGGCTGAACCTCCTTCCCGGAGGGCATTTTGACACGGCGGTGGATGCCCATCGCCGGCCGCACAAGTGGTCGGAGGGGGAGGGACACATCGCCATCGAGGTCGCGGCCACCCCGCAGGGGGTGGTGGGCGATCCCACCCGGGCTACGGCCCGCAAGGCCAAGCGCCCCATCGCCGCGATCCTCTCCTACCTCACCCTGGTGATCGACCAGATCCTCGAGGCGTTCCCGCCCGGGACGGTCCCGCCGGTGGAGAAGGTGACCCTCCGCACCCGAGAGGAGATGGAGCCGTACCTCAAGGAGCCCGGGAGCCCAGGGTGGAAGCCGGTGTACGCCCTTCCCAGGCGGGGGTTTTGACCGTGATCCGTAAACCGTGATCCGTGTGATAGGCGAGGGCAAGTTCGGTAGGTGGCCGCTTGGGTTGATCGTCCCGGTCCAGGACCCGACGCCGTTCTCCCCGTTTGCCCCCGGGGAGTGGACGGACGCCCTGGCCCGGGTGGGTGAGCACGGATGCGAGGCGGTGGAATTGGCTGTCACCGACCCGACCCGGTTGGACGCGGCACACGTGGCAGAGGCCCTCGAACGTGCCGGCCTTCGTCTCGCCTCCCTCACCACCGGCCAGGCCGCGGGAAAGGAGTCCCTCTCCCTGGCCGCGCCGGACGACGCTGTCCGCCGTCGAGCGGTGGAGCGAATCCAGGCCCACATGCGGCTCGCGGCCCCCTTCCAGGCGGTCGTGATCGTGGGGCTCCTCCGCGGGGTGGACGGGGACCCAGGACTCCTCGTGGAATCCCTGCGCGAGTGCGCCCGAGCCGATCGTACCGTGAGGCTCGCCCTGGAGCCGCTCAACCGCTATGAATCGCGTCTCGTGAACACCGTGGCCGAGGGCCTCTCGGTCATGGAACGGGTCGGGGCTGAGAACGTGGGCCTCCTCGTGGACACGTTTCACGCCAACATCGAGGAGCCCAAGATCGGGGAGGCGTTTCGCCGCGCCGGTGATCGCCTGTTCCACGTCCACCTCGCCGACTCCAACCGCTGGCCCCCTGGTCATGGCCACCTCGAGTGGGGCGAGGTGCGGGATGCCTTGGTCCGGATCGGCTACCGGGGGAGCCTGATCCTGGAGTGTCTACCCCGGCCGACGGCAGGGGCGCCCTTCCAGGCCATGGGTTGGCTAAGGTCCATGTGGGAAGGGAGCCGATGATCCCGAACCAGCACGAGGTCTATCCGGCTTCCGTGCACACCGTGGGGCAAACCGTGTTCGCGTTGGTGCGGGGACCGGATGGGAGACGGCTGTTTCTATCGTCGCCCGTCCCCGGATTTGCCGGGGACCCCTTGCCCTCGGGTGGGGTCCTGTGCCCAGTTTCGTTCGCGAACGCCCGGGCTTTGACCAAGGTCTTCCCCTGGCTCTCCCCACAGCGGGTCTCCTCCGGCCCGGGCTTCGGGTTCGGCGACCGCCTCGGCCTGGCCACACCCGGCCACATCCGCGCCCTCCGGGGGGCCAAGGTATTCCCCGCGCTGGCCCAGCAATCGGTGCGGGAGAACGCCCGCACCGGACGCACGTTCGAGGACGTCCTGGTCCATGCCATCTTCGGCGCCTTCCAGGAGGGCTACCAGGGCGGGTTCGGCGCCGACGCCGATCACTTAAAGGAGGTCGAGGACGCCCTCCACGGTGCCGACCTCGGCTACACGTTCTTCACCTGCGACCCCTCGGACCACGTGGTGGCCGTGGAGCGGCTCCCTTTGGCCGAGGTGGCGAAGCGGTTCCGGTCCTTGCCGGATGCCGATCGGCTGTGTCGGGAGTACCTGGGCCGGGAGTTCATCCTGGATGGAGGGAGAACGCTCCGGTTCACGGAAGAGGACCTGGCCCGGGCGGCGGTGAAGCACGGTGGAGCCGTAGCCTTCGCCGTCGAGATGTACCGGGCGCTCGTCGCCCGCCTCCCCCAAGGGTTCGACTTCGAGCTCTCCGTGGACGAGACGGAGACCCCGACCACGCCCCTGGAGCACCTGTTCATCGCCCTGGAGCTCAGGCGGCACGACGTGGCACTGGCCAGCCTCGCCCCCCGGTTCCCCGGGGCGATGGAGAAGGCGGTGGACTGGCGTGGGGATCCGGCGCACTTCCGGCGGGAACTCCGGGCCCATGTGGCCATCGCCCGGGCGTTCGGGCCCTACCGGCTAAGCCTGCACTCGGGATCCGACAAGTTCTCTCTCTACCCGATCCTGGCCGAGGAGGCCGACGGGCTCTGGCACGTGAAGACCGCAGGAACGAGCTACCTCGTCGCACTCGAGGTCGCAGCCCGGTTTGCCCCGCCCCTGTTCCGGAAGATCGTGCGGTTGTCCCTGGACCGGTTCCCTGAGGATCGGAAGAGCTACCACCTGTCGGCCGACCTCCGGCGCCTGCCCGTTTTGGAAACGCTCCCCGATGCGCGGCTGCTCGAGCTCCTCGCCCAGGACGATGCCCGGCAGGTGCTGCACGTGGCGTTCGGCTCCGTACTCAAGAGCCCCCTCGGGGAGGAGCTGCGCCGTGTGCTTTCCGAGCACGAAGAGGAACACTACGAGGCGCTGGCCCAGCACCTGGGCCGGCACCTTGAGCTCCTGGAGGTGAAGGACGATGGCTAACCTTTCCGGTAAGGTGGCGGTGATCACCGGCGGTGGTGGGGTGCTGTGTTCGGCCATCGCCGTCGGGCTCGCCCGCGATGGGGTGAACGCGGTGATCTTGGACCTGGCCGAGGACAAGGCCCAGGCCACGTTGGCCGCCGTGCGTCGGGCGGGGGGGAACGGCCTTTCCGTCAAGGCGAACGTGCTTTCTCGCGCCGATCTGGAGCGGGCGGCGGAGAAGGCCCTGTCCGCGTTCGGCCGGGTGGACTTCCTCCTGAACGGGGCAGGGGGCAATCACCCCAAGGCCACCACCAGCCCTGAGCAGCCGTTCTTCACCCTCCCCGAGGACGGGGTGCGGTTCGTGCTCGACCTCAACTTCATGGGGACGTTCCTCGCCTCCCAGGCCTTCGGGAAGGTCATGGCCGACCAGGGGGAAGGGGTGATCCTGAACATCGTGTCCATGAACGCCCTGCGCCCGCTGACCCGCATCCCCGCCTACTCCGCGGCGAAGGCCGCGGTGGCCAACTTCACCCAGTGGCTCGCGGTGCACATGGCCCAGGAGTACTCGCCCCGGATCCGGGTCGTGGGGATCGCCCCCGGGTTCTTCCTCACCGAGCAGAACCGTTTTCTCCTTGTGGACGAGCGTGGCGAGCTCACCGAGCGGGGGAGGGAGATCATCGCCCACACCCCGATGGGCCGGTTTGGCGAGCCCGCGGACCTGGTGGGAGCGGTACGGTGGCTCCTTTCCCCGGAAGCGAGCTTCGTCACCGGGGTGGTCCTGCCCATCGACGGCGGCTTCTCCGCCTACTCCGGCGTGTGAAATCCGTGATGCGTGATCGGTGATCCGTGATGGGGTTGAAGAAAAGGTTTGCAAAAGCCTCGATCAGTCGCGAGCATTCACCGCGGAGGCAGGGATGAGTAAGGCGAGGAACGTGGTGGTGGCCATGGGCGGGGGACCCACCCCGGTGATCAACAGCGCCCTCCGTGGGATCGTGGAAACCTGCCTCTCCTTCCCGGGGCGTTTCGGGACCGTGTACGGGGCCCGGCACGGGATCCTGGGGGTCCTCAAGGAGGAGCTTCTCGACCTTTCCGCCCAAGCAGAGGAGGAGATCGCCCTCCTCAGGACCACCCCGGCCGCCGGGGCCATCGGCACCGCCCGCTACAAGCTCACACGCGAGGAGGACCTGGCGCGGACCATCGAGGTGTTCCGCGCCCACCAGGTGGGCTACTTCTTCGGGATCGGGGGGAACGATACGCAAGAGGTGTGCCTCAAGGTGGCCCAGGCCGCCGAGGGGACGGGCTACGAGCTCACCGTGGTGGGCGTCCCCAAGACGATCGACAACGACCTCGGCGACGAGGAGTTCGAGCTTGTAGACCACACCCCGGGCTACGGGTCCGTGGCCCGCTACTGGGCGTGGACGGTCCAGTGCCTGGAAGAGGAGAACCGGGGCTCGGCCCCGGCCGACCCGGTGCTGGTGGTCCAGGCCATGGGCCGGCGGGTGGGCTACATCCCGGCGGCGGCGCGCCTGGCCGACCCCGAACGGGAAATCCCCCTCCTCATCTTCCTCCCGGAGATGAACCCCACCCTGGAGGAGCTCGCAGGCCTCGTGGCCGACACGGTCCGCCGGGAGGGGCGGGCCATCGTGGTGGTCTCCGAGGGGCTCAAGCTCGCCGAGCTCGGGGAGCGTCGCGATGCCTTCGGCCATGCCGCCTTCTCCTCCTCCCGCGCCACCGTGGCCCAGCTCCTGGTGAACCACCTGAACGACGTGGGCCTTCCGGCCCGGGGCCAGCTCCCCGGGACCGAGCAGCGCGACGCCATCCTCTACGCCTCGCCCGTGGACCTCACGGAGGCCCACCAGGTGGGGCGGAAGGCCGTGCTTCTCGCCGCCGAGGGGAAAAGCGGGGTCATGGCCACCATCCTGCGGGCCCCGGGGAACATCTACCGGGCGGAGTACGGGGCCGTCCCCCTCGCGGAGGTGGCGGGGAGGGATCGGCCCTTCCCCGCGGCCTGGGTCGACCGCGAGCGGGCCGACGTCACCGACGACTTCGTCCGCTACGCCTGGCCGCTTTTGGGGGAGGACCTGGTCTCGGTACCGATCGTGGACGGCCGGCTCAGGTTTGCGCGCCTGCGGCCGATCTTCGCCGAAAAGGTGCTCCCGGACTACACCCCTGCCGCCCATCGGGAGGGAGGATGAAATACCCGTCACGCGGGAGGTGACGATGGACTACAGGGCAAAGCTTGAGGAATTCACGCCGCGGCACGGGTTCCTGGTGTGCATCGACTCCGACGGCTGCGTGTTCGACACCATGGGAATCAAGCAACGGGAGTGCTTCTGCCCTTGGATGGTCGCGTACTTCGGCCTTCAGCCCGTGGCCCAGGCCGCCCGGGAGTGCAAGGAGTTCGCGGACCTCTTCTCCAGGACCCGGGGGGCCAACCGCCACATCACCATCAAGCGCATCCTCACCGAGCTCCTCCCCTCCCACCCCCAGGTGCGGCGACGGGGGTTCGAAGTGCCCCAGTACCCCCACTACTTCGCCTGGGTAGACGACCCGGGAAGCTCCCTCTCAAACGACGGCCTGAGGAAGGCGATCGCGCAGGCGAAATCGGAGGAGGAAAGAAGGGAGCTTGAGCACGTGCTCGAGTGGTCCGAGCGGGTGAACTGGGCCATCAAGGAGATCGTGCGGGGCATCCCCCCGTTCCCCTTCGTGCGGGAGTCCCTGATGGAGGGGCTTTCGGGGAAGGCGGACGTGGTGGTGGTCTCCCAGACCCCCCTGGAGGCGTTGGAGCGGGAGTGGGCCGAGCACGGGATCGACCGCTACGCGTCCCTCATCTGCGGCCAGGAGATGGGGACGAAAGCCGAGCAGGTCGCGGCCACCGCCCGCCACTACCCCAAGGACCACGTGCTCATGGTGGGGGATGCCCCCGGGGACCTCGAGGCGGCGCAAGCCAACGGCGTCCTCTTTTACCCCGTCGTCCCGGGGGAGGAGGAGGCCGCCTGGGAGCGCTTCTATCGGGAGGCCCTGGAGAGGTTCTTCGCGGGGAGCTACGCTGGCGAGTACGAGCGGGAGCTGATCGGGCGATTCGAGCGGGCGCTGCCGGAGCGGCCGCCGTGGGAGGTGGAGGGATGAAGGCGAACCTCGGTGTGATTGGCCTCGCGGTGATGGGGCAGAACCTGGCCCTGAACGTAGAGAGCAAGGGCCACCCGGTGGCGGTGTACAACCGCACCGCCGACCGGACCAAGGCATTTGCGGAGCGGACGCAAGGCCGGAAGGTGGTGCCCGCCTATACGCTTCAGGAGTTCGTGGCCACCCTTGAACGGCCGCGGGCGATCCTGGTGATGGTCAAGGCCGGCTCCCCGGTGGATGACGTGCTCGCCGAGCTTTTCCCTCTACTCGCCCCCGGGGACCTGGTGATGGACGGGGGTAACTCCCATTACGACGACACGGACCGGCGTTTGAAGCTCGCCGAGGACCGGGGCCTCCTGTACCTCGGGGTCGGGATCTCCGGGGGCGAGGCCGGGGCCCTCCATGGCCCGGCGATCATGGCCGGCGGCCACCTGGAAGGCTACGCACGGGTGAAAGGGATCCTGACCAAGATCGCCGCCCAGGGGCCGGAAGGCCCATGCTGCGGGTACTTCGGCCCGGGCTCCGCGGGGCACTACGTGAAAATGGTTCATAACGGAATTGAATACGCGATCATGCAAACCCTGGCCGAGGCCTACGACCTCATGAAGCGCGGGCTCGGGATGTCCCCCCACGAGATGGCCGACCTCTTCGGGGAATGGAACCGGGGGGAGCTCGGCTCGTATCTCCTGGAGATCACCGAGGGCATCCTCCGCACCTGCGACCCCGAGACGGGCGCCCCCCTGGTAGAGCTGATCAAGGATACCGCTCAGCAGAAGGGGACCGGGAAGTGGTCCACGCAGTCGGCGCTGGACATCGGCGCACCGGCGCCGACCATCGCCGCCGCCGTGTTCGCCCGGATCGTATCCGCGCTGAAGGACGAGCGTGCCCACGCTGAGAAGCTCATCCCCGGGCCCGAGCCGCATCTGGCGGCCGACCGCGCCGGGTTCCTCGCCGATCTCCACCACGCGGTGTACCTGACCGCTGTTTCCGCCTATGCCCAGGGCCTGAGGCAGCTCAGGGACGCCTCCCAGGAGCGGGGCTACGGCCTCGATCTCGCCGAGGTGGCCCGGGTGTGGATGGCGGGGTGCATCATCCGTGCGAAACTGCTCGTGCCCATCCGCCAAGCGCTCACGGCGCAGCCAGACCTGCCCATCCTGTTCCTGGCCGAGCCGTTCCGGTCGCGGTGGCACGACCACCACACCTCCCTCAGGCGGATCGTGGCCGAAGCCCACCGGCACGGGATCCCCACTCCAGCCATGAGCTCGGCCCTGGAGTTCGTGGACGCCTACCGCACCGGGCGGCTCCCGGCCAACTTGATCCAAGCCCAGCGGGACTGGTTCGGCGCCCACACCTACGAGCGGGTGGACCGCCCAGGGACGTTCCACACCGAATGGGGGTCCCCCAGAAGCCGTGATGCTTCTGGGGGCAAAACCCAAGGGGAGGCTGGGTGATGTTCTCCTTCGCCCCCGGTCGCCCCATCGCCGACCGGGAGTTCCGCGAGAAGCTGGGCGAGGCCTTGGCCGGGTTCAACGTCCGCGCAAAACGCGTGCTCGTGATCATCCCCGACCACACCCGCACCCTGCCCATGCCGGCCGCGTTCGAGACGATCGCCGAGGCCTATGCCCCCCAGGCCCGGACGCTCTCGTTCCTCATCGCCCTGGGGACCCACCCGCCCTTGACCGAAGCCGAGCTCGCCCGCCACCTTGGGCCCCGACTCCACGATTTCCCTGGCGTCCAGATCCTCCAGCATCGGTGGGACGACCCGGCGGCGCTGGCCCAGGTCGGGACCATCGCCCGGGAGGAGATGGCGGAGATCTCGGGAGGCCTCCTGCGGGAGGAGGTGCCGGTACGCGTCAACCGCGCGGTGCTGGAGCACGACTTTCTGATCATCTTGGGACCGGTGTTTCCCCACGAGGTGGTCGGGTTCTCCGGCGGGCACAAGTACTTCTTCCCCGGGATCGCCGGGCCGGATATGCTCCACGCCTCCCACTGGCTGGGGGCGCTCATCACCAACCCCAAGGTGAACGGCCATCGCGACACCCCGGTGCGGGCGCTGATCGAGCGGGCCGCGGCCCTGGTGCCCACCCCGCGCGCCGGGATCTCGCTCGTCATGCGCGGCCAAAGCCTCGTGGGGTTGTTCGTCGGCGAGGTGAAGGGCGCATGGGCGGCGGCGGCCGCGCTCTCCGCCGAGGTGAACATCGTGTGGGCCGATCGGGCCTATTCCACCGTGCTGTCCATGGCCCCGGCGATGTACCGGGAGCTGTGGACGGCCGGCAAATGCATGTACAAGCTGGAGCCGGTAGTCGAGGATGGGGGAGCCCTCATCATCTACGCCCCTCACCTGCACGAGGTATCAGTGACCCATGGGGAGTGGATCCTCACGGTGGGCTACCACACCCGCGACTACTTCCTCGCCCAGTGGGATAAGTACAGGGACGTCCCGTGGGCCGTGCTCGCCCACTCCACCCACGTCAAGGGGATCGGCACGTACCGGGGCGGGGTGGAACGGCCCCGGATCGAGGTCGTCCTGGCCACGGGGATCCCGGAAAACGTGTGCCGTCGGATCAACCTGGGGTACCAGGACCCCGCGTCCATCCGGCCCGAGGCGTTCATGGGCCGGGAGAAAGAAGGGGTCTTGGCGGTGCCCAACGCCGGAGAGATGCTGTGGCGGCTCGCCGACGGTACAGTGCCCGATATCGACCGGCTCTGAACCCTCTGCCCCGCAAGGTTGACCTGGGAGCAGTGCTGGTTATACTAGACCCACCCCAGGTGGGGTGGATGTAGAGGCGATGGAACGGATCGGGAGTCTGCACGAAGAGCCGATGCTCAAGGGCCAGCTCCTGCGCCAGGTCCGCACCGCGGAAGGGCATCTCGCGGGGATCGGGAAGATGATCGAAGAGGATGCCTACTGCGTGGACATCCTCAAGCAGATCGCCGCCGTCCAGGGGATCCTGGGCCGCACCGCCCGGGCCCTGGCCGCGTCCCACACCCGCCACTGCGTCCGCCACGCGATCGAGGAGGGCCATGGCGAGGAGAAGATCGAGGAGCTGTTCGAGGCCCTCAAGTACCTCCGCCATTTCTAGGTTCTGATCGGCGTGTTGCGCTGGGCAGGGGGCCACCGACGCCCCTGGGGAGACGGCCCCTTGGCAGCACTAAACGTCGTGGAACGTGGGGGCTTGGGCCTCGGCGAACAGGGCGGGGATCCCCCCGGTGTGGAGGAATACGACGACCTCGTCCTTCCGGAACCGCCCCTTCTGGACGAGGTCGATGAGGCCGGCCATGGCCTTCCCGGTGTACACCGGGTCGAGGAGGATCCCTTCGGTCCGGGCGAGGAGGACCACCGCCTCCCGCATCGCCGAGGTCGGCACACCGTACCCCGGGCCCACATACCCATCGTGGACCTCGATGGCCTCCCGGGGGATCTCCGTTCCGAGACCCAAGAACTGCTGGGCCTCCTCGAGGTTGCGGTGGATGCGCTCGGTGAGGGAAGAGGCCGCCCCAGACACGCTGATCCCGATCACCCGCATCTCCCCGTGAGTGTAGAGCGAGGATCCCAGGATGAGCCCGGTCTGGGTGCCTGCGGTCCCGCACGCGGTGACCACCGCATCCGGCGCCAAGCCCAGCTCTCGGAGCTGGGCCACGAGCTCGAGCACGCACCCCGCGTAGGCCAGGGCCCCATGGACCGGCTTGCACCCATTGGGGATCACGTAGGGAACTTCGCCCGAGGCCCGGAGGCGTTCGGCGATCTCCTCGGCCTTGGCCTCGGTGGCCCGGACGAGCTCCTCCCGGGTCGGGTATTGGGCAGGGCCCACAAAGTGCACCTCGGCTGGGCCGAGGATCCGGTCGAGGAGGAGGTTGCCGGTGGGGGCCGAGGGCTTTTCGCCGCGCAGGACCACAACCGTACGCAGCCCCAAACGGTTGGCGGCGGCGATCGTGAGCCGGACATGGTTGCTTTGCACGGCCCCGCTCGTGATGACCACGGTGGCCCCCATCGACTTGGCCTCGCCCAGGGCGTACTCCAGCTTGCGGACCTTGTTTCCTCCAAGCCCTAGGCCGCTGAGATCATCCCGTTTGCTGAAGATGTGGGGCCCGCCGAGGACTCGGGAGAGGTTCGGGAGTTCCTCAAGTGGGGTGGGGAAGCCCCCAAGCCGCAGCCGCTCCACCTTCCCAATCTGCATTCCCCCTCCTTCACGCCCTAGCCTGGGTGCCGGACGCGCCGAAACCCTCGCCCAGCCCGCAGGACGTCCAAGGCCGGCGGGACCGGTTGGCCCGGCGGTGCTGTTCGAGCCCGGTCAATTCTCCCCCCGCACAGACCAGAGCGGGAACCGAAACAGGTCCCGATCGAGTCCGGAGTTCCACCGCACGCAATCGAGAAACGGAGTCTGAACATTCCGATTGGATTTTCAACTGAGGGGTCACATCCCGTCAAGTGGTGTAGATTGGGTTCCCCGTGGTTTGTGACCATCTAGACGGCAGTCACCTCCTTCCCGGCGCCGATCAGCCGCAGCACGGAAGCAATGTTCGGGAACATCCCAACCACGCCGCACCGTCTCCCGATCTCCCGGTGCACCCACCACACCTTCTTACCCGTACGAGCCTTGCCCGCCACCTTCACAAACCCAACGCTAGCCACCTAGGGAGCCTCATCGCCATGTCCTACCTGCTCGCTGGCAGGCACGACCGCGGCTGGCCTACGTGAAACAGGAGGGAGCCGCTTGGTCTCACACACCTGCTGGACACCATTTGGCCTGAGGTAATGGTGGCACGCTATACTTCTATGGTGATCGGGGATGCCTGCGAAGGTTCCGTTGGAACGCGTTGGTCAGTTGATGAAGGCCGTTCTCTTGGAGCTCAGGAATGCGGGCGGTGAGGCACGGATCCGGGACCTGTTAACGGCGGTCGAGCCGAAGCTGAGCCTTTCCACGTACGAAAAGGCACCCTATGAAAAGTCTGGTTGGATCCGATGGAAAGCCATAGTCCATTTCTACTCCATTGACTGCGTCAAGGCGGGTTACATCCGAAAGTCCGGTGGGAAGTGGTACTTGACGGCGGATGGTGAGAGGGCGCTGCACCTTCCGCCGGAGGAGTTCATCCGTTCTGCCCAAGCCGCGTACCGGGCGTGGAAGACAAGCCAGGAGAAGGCGACGGAAGCCGACATCGACCTCACTGCTGAAGAACAAGGAGAGATCGTTCGACAGGCAGCGTACGAAGAGGCTTTGGCCCAAGCCAGGGCTGAGATCGAGGAGTACATCAACAACCTCGGGGCTTACGACTTCCAGAAGCTCGTTGCTGAACTGCTCAGGGCCATGGGGTACCACGTTCCGCATGTTGCTCCCCCTGGCCGGGACGGTGGGATTGACATCGTCGCCTACAAAGATCCGTTGGGGACCACCACCCCCCGGATCAAGGTTCAGGTAAAGCACCGGGACCAGAGGGTGACGGTCAAGGAGGTCCGCGAACTAGAAGGGTTGCTTCGCAAGGAGGGCGACATTGGGTTGATCGTCTCGTCAGGTGGGTTCAGCTCCGAGGTGGAGCGGGAGATACGCGCATCCACAAAGCACATCGAGACGATGGACCTCGACCGGCTCATCAACCTATGGCAGGAGCACTACGACAAACTCAGCGAGAGAGGGAAAGCCATGCTGCCCTTGATCAAGGTGTACTTCTTGGCTCCCACTGAGGAATAAGGTGGCACGTACAAATCTCGTTTCAGCTCCACCCCGAATCGTACTCAAGATCGGCTTCTGGTCGGCGATCTTCACCACCGCGTGGATCATCGTCTTCGACATCGCCATCGCACTCGGCGCAAGCGGCGTCCCAACGCGTTCGGTCGCTGTGGGTGCCTCTCTGTTGCTTGCCCTCTCATTTATCGTTCTTATGGCGAGCATCCACAGTTACGCTTCCCAGGAGAAGAAGGTCTTGAGTCAGATCGGGTTGTCATTTGCCATTGTGTATGCGGCTTTGCTGATATGGAACTACTACCTGCAATTGACCGTCGTACACACCAACCCCCACCTCTACGCGTGGCTGACCATGGATTTCACGCCCGATACGGCTTTCTGGTCGCTCGAAACGATTGGCTACACCCTCATGGGCTTGGCCGCGTTGTTCGCCCTGCCCATCTTTGCCAGAGGCCGAATCGAACGTGTGATCCGCGGGTGCTTCGTTGCCAATGCCGTGTTTACTGTTTTGGGTGGCATCGGCTATGTGCTGAGCAACAACCCTCTTCACGTGTTGGTTCTCGCAAGCCTGGCCGTATGGGCAATTGCGTTCCCCCTTGCGACGGCCTTGCTCGCGGTGGTGTTCAAACGCGCAGGAAAGACGAATGTGTGATGGCGAACAATACCACCGTCGCCGGGATTCTTCCTTGTGCGGGACCCTACCCCGCTTGCCCTGTTAGATTGCAGGACGCGAACATTCCGCTCGGATGTTCAAGTGGGACATGCGACCTCCCTTAGCTCGTAGTCCCGTCCCTGTTTCATCATCGACCACATGACCCGCAC
>JANLFW010000003.1 GCA_024653305.1 Candidatus Acetothermia bacterium
GCTGACTTTGCGGGCGCTTATCTACTCTTTTGATCGCGTGTTGAGGAATGGGCAGGTGGGCAAACCGGCCAGGCGGGCCTTTGTCCGGCTTGTGTGCAATTACCTGGGGAAAACCCCTCCCCTTGAGGAATTCAAGGAGAAGCACGGATATTCCCCGCCCGGCTTCATCGCCATCAGCCCCACCCGCGCCTGCAACCTCGATTGCGTGGGTTGCTACGCCGGGACCGAGGCCCAGCCACAAACGTTGAACTTCGCCACCTTCGACCGGATCCTCCGGGAGATGAAGGAGCTTTGGGCGGGGAGCCGTTCCTGTACAGAAGCGATGACAAAGACCTCCTCGATATCGCAGGGCGGCACCTCGACATGTACTTCCTCGTCTACACCAACGGCACCCTGATCGATGAGAAAACCGCCAGGCGGATGGGGGAACTGGGCAACATGGCCCCGGCCATCTCGGTGGAAGGAAAAATGGCGACGACGGAAGAGCGCCGGGGGAAGGGCGTGTTCGGCGAGGTTATGGACGCCTTCCAGAACCTCCGCACAGCGGGGGTCCCGTTCGGCGTCTCCATGACCGCCACCCGGGAAAACTGCGACGAACTCCTGTCCGATGAGGTGGTGGAGTTCTACTTTGAGGAGCAGGGAGCGCTGTACGGCTGGATCTTCCAGTACATGCCGATCGGCAAGAGCTACGACCTCTCCCTCATGATCACCCCTGAACAGCGGTTGCGGCTCCAGCGGCGGATGTGGCAGGTGATCCGAGAGAAGAAGGTCTTCCTCATGGACTTTTGGAACTCCGGGACGGCGGTGCACGGCTGCCTTGCCGCTGGAAGGCAGGCCGGCTACTTCTACATCAATTGGAATGGGGACGTTACCCCGTGTGTGTTCATCCCCTATGCCGCGATCAACATCTACGAGGTCTACGAGCGGGGCGGCACCATCACGGACCTCATGGAGATCCCCTTCTTTAAGGAGATCCGCAGCTGGCAGAAGAGCTACGGCTATAAGACCAAGCCTCAGGAAACCAAGAACCTCATCTTGCCCTGTCCTCACCGGGATCGTTTCGACTTCCTCCTTTCGCTCGTCGAGAAACACCGGCCGAAGCCCATCAACCGCGAGGCGGAGAGAGCGCTTTTGGCCCCGGCCTATGTTCAGGGGCTCCGGGAGTATGACCGGGCCTGCGCAGCGGCTCTCGATCCGGTGTGGGACCACGAGTACCTCCGGGGGGGTGGCGAAGGGCGATGAGGCACCTGAGCTTGAACCGGTGGCCCAAGGTCAGCGTGGTGGTGCCGGCGCTCAATGAGGAGCGAGAGATCGGGGAGTGTTTGGCGAGCCTGGCCCATCAGACCTTCTCCGATTTCGAGGTCATCGTGGTCGACAACGGCTCCTCAGACGCAACCGTCTCCGTCGCGCGAAGCTACGGCGCCCGGGTGATCCACGAACCTCGGCGAGGGCCAGGCTACGCGAGGGAGGCGGGTTTCCAGGCGGCGCGGGCGGACATCATCGCCGCTACCGACGCGGATACGGTGGTTCCACCTGACTGGCTTGCGCGGATCCACCGAGCGTTCGAAGAAGACCCAGAAGTGATCGCGGTGTTCGGCCCATTCCAGGCCAAGCCGTCTTCGGCGCCCACGGTTTTGGGGAACCACCTGTTGCCCGTTCTCGAGATCGGGGTGGTGGTCGGGCAAAGGATGGCTTGGCGCACGAGGGTTCCGTTGTTCTCGGGGGCTAACTTTGCACTCCGACGGGACGCCTTCCATAAAGTGCGTGGCTTTCGCTCCCTCAGGAGCGGCCACATCTACGCCTCCTCAGAGGACATCCTCCTGGGGTCAAAACTGCGTCGCTTGGGCAAGGTTCGGTATCTGCCGGACCTCGTTGTATGGACCTCCGCCCGCAAGGTGCGGCCGCTGAGCCCTTGGACATTGACGTTGATCGGGGATGGTTTCCGCATGGCAGGACGAGTACTCCTGGGAGAAAAGGGCCTCTGATGCCGAAGGTTTTTCCACTGGTGCACACGGCCATGGAAAGGGCATGGACGAACAAAGCGCTCTTCCTCTCCCTGGCCCTGGGGGTAGGCCTCGTCTTCGCGGTGGTGTGGATGGCCCGCCCCATGGCCATCCTCGCCCGGATGGGGGGCTTGGGGGCGACGGGCATCGCCGCGCTCCTTCTCAACTTCGGGGCCAGTTTCTCCTGCGGGGTGGAAGGATGGAGGGCACTGCTCCGAGCCCACGGGATACGCCCTTCGTTTTCCTCCACCTTCGGAATCATGTCCGGGGGCTATGCATTAGGATACTTGATCCCTTCATGTTACCTCGCGGGCGAGCCCGTACGGGCGCTTCTGGGTTCCCGGAGATTTTCGGCACAAGGACATGAATGGCCACGATTGTTGTCGAGAAGGTCCTCTTCGCGGCAGGGGTGGCAGCTCTGTTGGTTGGGGCTGGCGTAGTGGGGCTGCGGAGCGGGCTCCCCCCTGTCCTCCACGTCGTGCCTGGCCTTCGTCCGCCGTTTCCTCCCCCGCTGGGCCTTCCTGGAGGGGGGGAGTCAGATGCTCCTCGAGATCGAAGGCGACGTCCGAAAAGCCCTATCTGGTCGCCGGGGAGCGGTTGCCAACGGTGCCGGATTACCCTTTCGATAGGGCTCAATGCGCTAGCCCCGCTCATCTTTTTCGCTTTCGCCTACGGGCAAATTCTCTCGCTCCAAGAGCTTGTCCTTTTCTTTGCCCTCAGCACCATTTCCTCCCTCTTCTCCTGGCTGACCCCTGGTGCCATCGGGATCGCCGAGGGTGCCTATGCCGGCATCTTCGGCATCATGGGCCTGCCGATCGATGGAGCTGTGGCGTTCGCCTCCGGTGGGGCGAGAGTGGGCGGGGCCTACGCTGCAGGGGTGTCTGTGGAACGAATCGAACAGGAGTGGCTGAACACCGACCTGCCGAAGGTGGTCCGCAGTTTCCTCCCCACGTTTCCCCGGGCTGGGCTGAGCTCAGGGGGCGAGCTCAGGAAGTACCTGCGCTCCGTGTTGGGGGACGTACGGATCGAGGAGCTTTCCATCCCGTTCGCGGCGGTGGCGTGCGACATCGACACCGGGGAGATGGTCGTGCTCAGGGAAGGGCCGCTTGTGGATGCCCTGCGGGCCTCGGTCTCCGCCTTGGGGAGGAGCTCAAGAGCCGCACCTGGATCCCCGGGAGCCTGGTCGGGCTTCTCGAGGAGGTGTTCCGGGAGCGGCCGGAAGACGAACGTCCTCTTCCCGGGATCTACAGCATCGTCAATCAAGCGCTTGACCAAGGCGCTTCCCGAGCTATAATCGGGTCCGATATATCGGAACCGAAGGAGGAAGGATGTTCGCACGGGGGATGCTCAAGTACTGGGTGCTCCGGGTCCTCTCGGAGCGGGAACGGAGCGGCTACGAGGTCATGAAGGCCGTGGAGGAGAGGATCGGATGGCGCCCCTCCCCGGGCTCTATCTACCCCTTGCTCCAGCTCCTCTCCGACCAAGGCCTCATCCAAGGGCGGGTCGAGGACCACAAGACGGTGTGGTCGCTGACCGAGGCCGGCCTGGCCGCCCTCTCCCGGGGCTCCGAGCGCAAAGAAGAGTGGCTGCGGGCCCTGGGGACCACGGAGAAGGCGGTCCTGGAGGCGTTCGGGGACCGGGCCCACCCCCTCCGCATCATGCCCCGGCTCGCCGCCCTCCTGCACGAAGCGATCGCCGCCGGCAAGGGCCGGGAGGCCGCGGGGATCCTCGAGGAGGCTGGGCAGCGCCTCTCCGCCCTCGTCGGGGAGTGAGGAATGGCCTACGCGATCGAGGTCGAGGGCTTGGTCAAGGTGTACCGCGGGGGGGTCCGGGCGGTGGATGGGGTCTCCTTCTCCGTCGAGGCGCGGGAGATCTTCGGGTTCCTGGGCCCCAACGGGGCCGGAAAGTCCACCACCATCAAGTGCGTGGTCGGCCTCCTTAAGCCCACCGCCGGGACGATCCGCGTCCAGGGCGTGGACGTGCACCGCGATCCCGGGGTGGTGAAACGGACCATCGGCTACGCCGCCCAGGAGACAGCGGTGGACGACCGCCTCACCGGCTGGGAGAACCTCTGCCTTCAAGGGCGGTTCTACCACCTCCCCCGGGCGGAGATCCGACGGCGCGGGGAGGAGGTGCTCCAGCTCTTCGGCCTGTGGGAGAGGAGGAAGGACCTGGCCGAGACCTACTCCGGTGGGATGCTCAAGCGCCTGGACATCGCGTGCGCCCTCATCCACCGCCCCAAGATCCTGTTCTTGGACGAGCCCACGTTGGGCCTTGACGTCCAGACCCGGAAGACCATCTGGGAGTACATCGAGCGGCTTAGGGAGGAGCACGCGATGACCATCTTCCTCACCACCCACTACATGGAGGAGGCGGACGCCCTCTCCGATCGGGTAGCGATCATCGACCGCGGGCGGATCGTGGCCCTGGACACCCCCGGCGCGCTTAAGGCCGGGATCGGCGGCGACCTTATCACCGTCCGCTTCGCCGCCGAGGACGGGAGGCTGGACGGGGTGCTCTCCGCCGTCCGCGCCCTCCCCGGGGTGCGGGAGGTGAAGGGGGGCGAGGACGGCATCCATCGGATCGTGGTCGAGCAGCACGGCGACCGGCTCATCCCGGAGATCGTGGCCGTAGCCACCCGGCATGGGGTGGGGATCGCCTCCGTGCGCCTCAAGCGCCCCACCCTGGACGACGTGTACCTCCACTACACCGGCCAGGAGATCCGGGAGGCGGAAGGGACGCGCGAGGAGATCTTCAAGTCCCGCCGGATGCAGAGGAGGGCCCGAAGATGACGTTCTTGGCCGATGTCTGGTACGTGGCCTGGCGGGAGCTCGTCAAGTTCTTCCGTGCCCGGGTGCGCCTGGCGGTGACGTTGGTCCAGCCCGTCCTGTGGCTGGGGCTCATGGGGAACATGATGCAGGGGCTCACCGCCAACCCCTACATCCAACAGTTGCTCGGGACGGGGAGCTACCTGGCGTTCATGACCCCGGGGATCGTCCTCATGACCGTCCTCTTTGGCGGGGTGTTCTCAGGCATGTCCATCGTGTGGGATAGACGCATCGGGTACCTGGAGAAGCTCCTGGCAGCCCCGATCTCGCGGGGGGCGATCCCGCTCGGGAAGATGCTCGCTGCGGCGGTCCAGGGGGGGATCCAGGTGCTGATCATCGTGCTCATCGCCACCGGGTTTGGGGTGCGGTTCGCCACCGGTCCGGGCGGCGTGGTCGTGATCCTCCTCATCGCCATGGTGTTCAGCATGATCTTGAGCGGCATTTCCCTCACCCTGTCCGCCATCTTGAAGACCCAGGAGACGCTGATGGCCGTGGTCAACTTCCTCACGCTCCCCGTGATGTTCACCAGCAACGCCCTGTTCCCGAAAGAGGCGATGCCGGGGTGGCTGGCGGCCATCGCCCGGGTTAACCCCGTCACCCACGCCGTGACGCCGATCCGGGAGCTCGCCATCGTGGGCTGGAACTGGGGTGGCATGGCCTCCGGGATCGGGATCACCGTGGGGCTGGCCGCTCTCGCCGCCCTGGTGGCCCAGTGGACCTTCCGGCGGGCGACGGTGGAATGAGGGACAGGCCGGTGACTCGCGGATGTCCTCCCGAGGTGCTAGGCCACCACCCGCAGCGCCGCCGGCCGCAGCGCCACCTCGAGGTCGCGCACCCGCTCCGGGAGGAGCTCCCCATCCATGTGCACCGGAAGCGGCCGGTCGCTTCTGATCGAGATCCGCTGCGCCTTCCTCGCTTGCACCCGGGCGAGCTTGAGATAGCTGCCATCCCGGGTCTTGGGGAGCACCCAGAACCGGACCAGGCGTGGGTAGTTGCCGATGAGTCCGACGTCGACCGTCCCGTCGTCGATCGCCGCCTGCGGGGCGAGGCGGAATCCGCCCCCGGCGTAAGGGCCGTTCATGACCGACACGGACAGGAGCTTTCCGGAGAACGCCCACCCGTCGCCCTGCACCTCGGCGTGAAAAGAGCGGAAGCGCACCACCTCCAGGATGGTGGCGTACAGGTACCCGATCTCCCCCTTGAGGATGCGCATGCGCCGGTAGTCCGCGGCGATCTGGCCCTCGATGCCCATGCCGAAGGAGTTAAGGTAGAAACGGTCAGCGGCCTCTGCCACGTCCACCGTGCGCACGTGCCCCTTGGCCAAGAGAGCGGCTGCCGCAGACAGATCCTTGGGAATGCCCATGACCCGGATGTAGTCGTTTCCCGAGCCCATGGGTAGGATCCCCAACGGGACGGTTGTGCCCACCAGACCCTGGGCCACCTCGTTGATCGTCCCGTCGCCCCCCGCGGCCACCACCAGGGATGCGCCCCAGGCCACCGCCGCGCGGGCGAGCTCCGCCCCGTGTCCGGGCCGCTCGGTGCGGACGATGGTGGCTTTGAGACCCATCTGGTCAAGGGCGTTGCGCAGCTCCGTTTCCCTTGTGCCGGCCCGGCCGCGATCCGCCGCCGGATTGAGGATCACGAATGCCTGGTTCATGGGCGAATTCTACACCGAGTGCGATCGAGATAACACCAACCGTGCCCACACAGACAGGTTTGGGTAGATCACATGAACCCTACTGCCTCCGGTGGCCCCGGGCATCGGGTTGTCCCTGAGGCCGGCCTCCGGTAGTCTAGGACCTCGACACACATCCCGGTGCCCGGGTAAGGGATGAGCCTATGAACAACAAACAGGACTTGATGGACAAGGTCGTTTCGCTGTGTAAACGGCGGGGGTTCATTTTTCAATCGAGCGAGATCTACGGAGGAATCGGCGGGTTCTGGGACTACGGCCCCCTCGGGGTAGAGCTCAAACGGAATGTCAAGGAAGCGTGGTGGCGGGACATGGTCACCGGCCACGACGACACCACCCCGCCCCCGGGGATGCCGTCGGCGTACGCGATGGTCGGCCTGGAAACGACGATCATCATGCATCCCCAGGTGTGGAAGGCAAGCGGCCACTACGATCTGTTCCACGACATGCTCGTGGACTGCCGCCACTGCAAAGCCCGGTTCCGCGCCGATCAGCTCCAAACCGGCCAATGCCCGCTCAAGCCAAGCAAGCACCCCGGTGAGCACACCGCCTGTGACCTCACCGAGCCGCGGGAGTTCAACCTCATGTTCAGGACCTACGTCGGGGCGTTGGTGGACCCGGAGTCGGAGGCGTTCCTGCGGCCGGAGACGGCCCAGGGGATGTTCGTCAACTTCAAGAACGTGCTGGCCACGGCCCGGGTGAAGCTCCCGTTTGGCATCGCCCAGACCGGCAAAAGCTTCCGCAACGAGATCACCCCCCGCTACTTCACGTTTCGTTCCCGCGAGTTCGAGCAGATGGAGATCGAGTTCTTCTGCCGCCCGGCGGAGTCCCCCCAGTGGTACGCGTACTGGCGGGACCGTCGGTTCCAGTGGTACGTGTCCCTGGGGCTCTCCAGCGAGAGGCTCCGCCTGCGCGAGCACGGCCGAGAGGAGCTCAGCCATTACAGTTGCGGTACCGCCGACATCGAATACGCGTTCCCGTTCCTTCCCCAGGGCGAGTTCGGCGAGCTTGAGGGGATCGCGCACCGCGGCGACTTCGACCTCCGCAGCCACATGGAGGGCAAGCTCGTCCGGCAAGGGGACGAGCTCGTGGTGGAGCTGGGCCCGGACGGGAAACCCCGGCACCCGGGGAGCGGGAAGGACCTCACCTACTTCGACGAGGAGACCCAGGAGCGCCTGATCCCCCATGTGATCGAGCCCTCGGCCGGAGTGGATCGGTCGGTGCTCGCGTTCCTGTGCGAGGCGTACGCCGAGGATGTTGTTCCTGACGAGAACGGCGTCCCTCAACCCCGGGTAGTCCTGAAGCTCCATCCGCGTTTGAGCCCGGTCAAGGTGGCGGTGTTCCCGCTCGTCAAGCGTGACGGGATGCCGGAGGTGGCGATGGACATCTACCGCGAGCTCAAACGCCACTGGAACGCGTTCTACGACGAGAAGGGCTCCATCGGCCGCCGCTACCGGCGTCAGGACGAGTCGGGAACGCCGTTCTGCATAACCGTGGACAGCCAGACCCTGAAGGATGGGACGGTCACCGTGCGCGACCGCGACACCACCCTCCAGGAGCGGGTGGCAGCCAAGGAGTTGGTGACGTTCCTGCGGGAGAAGCTGGGGCCGGTGTAGGGGACGCTTCCGTGGTGGGCGTGGGGATGGGCGAGCCGGCGCGGGCCGCGCCCACGTGAAAGGGGAACGAGGACATGCTCGGTTACATCGCGTTTGCCCTGCGGTATGGGGTGTGGAAGCTTGCTAACCTCCATCGTCGGCTGCGGTGGGCCCCGGACTACGTGCTGTTCGTCCTCGACGGCACGTACCCCGACCTTCGCCCCCCGCGGGCCGGTTTCGTCCAGCGCAAGCTGTTCCCGCCCGAGACGAGCCTCCAGGACCTGGCCGAGCGGTTCCGCGCCGTGGCCGGCGACCCGCGCGTGCGGGGCGTGGTGCTCAACTTGCGGTTCTTGGACATGCCTCTCCCGCAGCTGCAAACGCTGCGCGACCTGATCGCGGAGCTTCAAGCGGCTGGGAAACGGGTGGTGGCTTGGTCTACCCGGTACGACACCGCCAGCTACTACGTGGCCTGCGCCGCCGACGAGATCCTGCTGCAGCCCGGCGGGGGGATCGCCCCGCTTGGGCTCCGGCAGGGGTTCCTGTTCCTGGCCGATGCCCTGGAGCATCTGGGGATCCAGGCCGATGTGGTCCAGATCAGTCCGTACAAGACGGCCTTCGACACGGTGGCCCGGAGCAGCATGTCCGCGGAGATGCGGGAGATGGTGGACTGGCTCATGGACGACCGCTACGCTCAGCTCCTCCAGGGCATTGCCACTGGGCGGCGCATGGACGAGGGCCGCGCCACGGCGCTCGTGGACAACGCGCCGTACACCGACCTTGGGGCGGTGGAGGCAGGGGCGGTGGACCGCCTGGCCCGCGAGGAGGACCTGCCGGCATACCTGGGGACCGCCAACCGTCCGGCCCGCCTGCTCCCGTGGGAGGAGGCGCGCCCGCGCGTGCGGCGGCCGCCCCTTCCCCGTCCAGGCCGCTATGTGGCTGTGCTCCGGATCGAGGGGACCATCGTGGACGGCCGGAGCCGGCGGCCGCCGTGGAAGCCCCCGGTGCGGGTGCCGCTCGTGGGGGGACCCCGCGCCGGGGACCTCACCGTGGTCCAGGAGGCACGCCGGGCCCTGGCCGACAGGCGTGCGGCGGCGGTGGTGGTGTACGTTGACTCCGGCGGCGGCTCGGCCACGGCGTCGGAAGCGATGGCCGCGGCCCTGAGCAAGCTCGCGGCGAAGAAGCCGGTGGTGGTGGCGATGGGGGCGGTGGCCGGGTCCGGAGGCTACTACGTGGCTACCCCGGCGTGCTGGATCGTGGCCCAGCCGGGGACCATCACCGGGTCCATCGGCGTCCTCGCCGCGAAGATCGTCACCGCAGGCCTCCTCGATAAGCTCCGGTCCCACCGGGAACTGATCACCCGCGGGCAGCACGCCGCGTTCTACGACCCCGGACGGCCGTTCAGCGATGAGGAACGAAAGAAGGTCTGGGAGAGCATTCACCGCACCTACGACGTGTTCGTGGACCGGGTGCAGGACGCGCGCCGCCTGTCGCGGGAAGCGCTGGACATCAGCGGTCGCGGCCGCGTGTGGACGGGCCGGCAGGCACGGGAACGGGGCCTGGTGGACGAGCTGGGCGGGGTCGAGGCGGCGCTGGCCAGGGCCCGGACCCTGGCCGGGCTGCACCCGCGGGCACCGGCGCGGGAGGTCAAGGTGGGCAAGCGGTGGCTGGCACCGGCTCAAGAACGGGCAACGCTCCTGGAGTATGCCCTGGAGGGGTTGCGCGCCCTGGAGCGCGCTGGCCCGCTCCTCCTATGCCCGCTCCTGTGGTCCGACGAGGGCGAAGGACCGTGAGCCGCGCGTGGGCCCTTGCTACCCCAGCGCGCGGGGATCGGTGATCTTCCCCGTCACCGCCGCCGCGGCCGCCACCGCCGGCGACCCCAGGTACAGCTCCGCCTCCGGTGACCCCATCCGCCCCTTGAAGTTGCGGTTGGAGGTGGCGAGACCCACCTCCCCCGGGGCGAGGATCCCCTGATGGGCCCCCAAGCACGGTCCGCAGCCCGGGTTGAGCACGAGTGCCCCGGCGGCCACGAACTCGGCGAGCAGCCCCTCCTCCGCCGCCTGCAACCACACCTCCTGCGATGCGGGGAGCACGATCATCCGGACCCCATCCGCCACCGGCCGCCCGGACATCACCTCGGCTGCCAGGCGCAGGTCCTCGATCCGCCCGTTGGTGCACGTTCCCAACACGACCTGGTCCACCTTCTTCCCCGCCACTTGGGAGATCGGCACTACGTGGTCCACGTCCGGCGGACAGGCCACCTGGGGCTCGAGGTCGCCCACGTCGAACCGCATCACTTTCTCGTACACCGCATCGGGGTCGGGGTAGATGGGGGTGAACGCATCCTTGGTCCGGTCGGCGAGGTAGGCGAACGTGGTCTCGTCGGGAGCGATGAACGCGTTCTTGGCCCCCATCTCCGCGGCCATGTTCGCCATCACCATCCGGTCGGGGATGCCCATCCTCTCCACGATCGAACCGGCGAACTCCACCGACCGATACAGGGCTCCGTCAGCGCCGAGCTTGCCGATCAAGTATAGGATCACATCCTTGGCCGTCACCAGCTCAGGGAGCTCCCCCTCGAGCTCGATCCTGAAGCTCGTCGGCACCTTGAGCCACAGCTCGCCCGTCGCCCACAGGGCGGCCATCTCGGAGCGGCCGATGCCGGCCGAGAACGCACCCAGCGCCCCATACGTCGGGGTATGGGAGTCCGCCCCGAGGATGAGGTCCCCCGGTCGAGCTAACCCTTCCTCCACCACCACCTGGTGGCAGACGCCGCGGCCGACGTCGTAGAACCGGATTCCCTGTTCGCGCACGAACTCGCGGATGTCCTTGTGGTTCTGGGCGTACTCCACGCTCGCTGCCGGGACCACGTGGTCGAGGATCACCACGAACTTCCCCGGCTCCTTCACCCGTTTGAGGCCGATCTTGTGGAAGAGCTGGACGATGGCCGCGGTGTTGTCGTGGGACATCCCGAGGTCCGGCCGCGCGGTCACGATCTGGCCCGGCTCCACCTCGGCAAGCCCCGCCTTCTTCGCCAGTACCTTCTCCGCAAACGTCTTGCCCACTAGCTCCTCCTTCGGCTTACCCGTCACCGATCACGGCCCTTGGATGGTGTCGAACGTGATGAAGTCGGCGTGGTGAACCACCGCCCCCTCTGGGGAGCGGGGGTACGGGTCTCCTTCCTTGGAGTGCACGGCGATGATGTGCACCACCTCTGGGGGGAGCCCGGCCGCGTAGGCGAGGGCCGCACCAGAGAACGGGTGCCGCAGCGCCTTCCCGGACCGGGACTTCTGGAACTTGCCTCCTGCCTCCGCAACTTCCACGAGCTTGCCCACGTCGTGGAGGAGGGCCCCGGCGATGAGCACGTCGCGGTTCAGGGGCACCCGGTCGCCAAACTCCTCGCGAAACGTGTCGTACGCGGCACGGGCGATCTTGGTCACCGCCCGCACGTGCTCGAGGTAGCTGATGCCCGAGGCCTTGAGCAGGGTGAACGGCATCCGCGCCATGTCCGCTGGCTTCCAGCCGCCCTCGGCCAGGGCCCGGGCGTACGTGTCCAACACCGCGTCCCGGAGCGTCCGGTCCTCGATCCAATCCACCTCTGGCAGGAGCTTCCTGATTTCCTCGTTCATGCCCAACCCTCCACCTTCCGCACCACGTCGATGATCGTGCCGTCCCGCCACTGGATCACGCCCACGATCTCGTCGCCGAATATCGGGCTCTTCCCTTTCCCCACCAGCCGCTCCGCCGCCGCCTTCATCTCCTCAAGGGTTCGCACCGGGAGCCCCGCCCGCCTGAGGTCCTCGGCGAGGTCCGGGCGGCGCGGGTTCACGGCGATCCCCCGCTCGGTGACCACGAGGTCGATCACCTCGCCGGGGGCGGTGACGGTGGCAACCTGGTCCCGGATCATCGGCACCCGGCCGCGCAGGGTGGGCATGGTGATCACCGTCACGCGGGCCCCGGCGGCCACGTCCTGGTGCCCACCGATCCCATGGAGAAGCTGTCCGTCGGAGTGGGTGTTCACGTTGACGTTGAACGCGAGGTCGACCTCGGTCCCTCCGAGGAACGCGAAGTCCAGCATGTACGTGGCGCACCCGAGGGAGTTGTAGTCGGCGTAGAACCCAGGGGTGATCGGCTGGTGCCGCGGATTTGTGCGCAGGGACTCCACGGCCTCGCCATCGAACGCCTGGCCATCGAGGATCGTCCTCACCAGGCCCTCCTTGAGCATCGCCACCAGGTACTTCGTCGTCCCACCGATGGCGAACGCCGCGTGCACACCGGCTCTCGCCATCTTGCGGGCGAGGATCTCCTGGGCAGCGAGCGAAGTCCCCCCGGCGCCGGCCTGGAAGCTCATCCCCTCCCGGATCAGCCCTGCGGCGGCCACCGCGTCTACGGCGAGCTTGGCGATCCTGAGCTCGGTGGGCGAGCGGGTGACGCGCAGGGTGCCGGTGACGATCCCGGCCGGGTCGCCGACCTGGTCCACCACCGCCACCTGGTCCACGTACCCCTGCTCGATCGTGGGGGGCACTGCCGGATACGGTACGAGGTTATCGGTGACCACCACCACGTGGTCGGCACACCAGGAATCGATCACCGAGAACGAGATCGGCCCGCACGCGTTGGGACCGTGGATCCCGTTGGCGTTGCCGTATGGGTCGGCCTCGGAGGCGGCGATGAACGCGACGTCGATCTTGACCTCGCCGCAGGCCACCGCCCGCCACCGACCGCCGTGGGAGCGGAGCACCGGAGGTTCCTTGAGCTTCCCGCCCTGGGACACGTAGGCCCCGATCGGGCCGTTCATCGAACCCTCGATGCGGGTGAGCACCCCGTCCTGGATGTGCCGGACGAGGGGCTCGTGGCAAGGGAACAGGGCGGTGGCGAACAGCCGCAGGTCCTTGATCCCGAGGCGGGCGCAGGTGTCCACCACCTGGAGCACCAGCTTGTCCCCGTCGCGGAAGCAGTGGTGGAAGGAGATGGTCATCCCGTCCCTGAGCCCAGAGCGGCGGATCGCCTCCTCCAGGCTCGGGGCGAGCTTGCCCGCCCCCGGGCGGGTGGTCTTGAGCGGCCCCCCGACCCGGTGGCCCTGGGGCACGGTGGCGAACGCCCCCTGGAACGGACGCACCGGTTTCCCGGCGATGGTCTCAGGGATCTCCCGACCCACAGCGTTAACCGGCATTGCCCACCTCCATCCCCAGGGCCTGGGCCATGGCGAGCGTCCTCTTCGCGCGCAGGAGCACCGGCCGGTCCACCAACCGCCCCTGGTACGTGACCGCCCCCAGGCCCTGTTCCTCCGCGGCCTCGGCCGCTTCCACCACCCCGCGGGCCCACGCCACCTCGTCGGGGCTGGGGGCGAACACCTCGTGCACGGAGTCGATCTGCAACGGATGGATCACGCCCTTCCCGTCGAACCCGAGGTTCCTCGCGCTCAGGGTCTCGACGCGCAGGCCGGCCTCGTCCTCGACGTCGGGGAACACCGTGTCCGAAGCCTGGACCCCAGCGGCCTTGGCCGCGGCCACGAGGTGGGACCGCGCCCACAGAAGGGCTTCCCCGGACCGGCTGCAGCCCACTTCGCGGGTGTAGTCCTCGGCCCCGAACGCGAGACAGACCACCCGCTCCGAGGCCTGGGCGATGTCGAACGCGGCGAGCACCCCGCGGGGGGACTCGACGATCGGCATGATCCACAGGCGCCACGGCAGACCGTACCGGCCTTCGAGCTCGTAGAGGAGCCCGGCCAGTTCCGTCACCTGGACCGGGGACTCCGCTTTGGGGAGACAAACCCCGTGGGGCCGACCACCGACCACCACCCTGAGGTCCTCCCGTCCGCCCCGGTCGAGGGGGTTGATGCGCACCCACAGCTCGGTCCCACCGAAGTCCATCGTCGCCAGGGTCCGCCGCACCAGGAACCGGGCCGCGTCCTTCTCCCCTGGGGCTACCGCGTCCTCGAGGTCGAGGAGCAGGCAGTCCGGCCCGAACGACTCGGCGAACGCGAGCAACCGGGCGTTCCCGCCGGGGACATAGAGGCGGCTGCGGCGCAGGCGGTCGCGGGCCGTGGCTTGGCGGGTGGCGACGAGCGGGAGCGGTTGATGGAACGCCTCCCCACCACCGGTGGCCCGCGCGAGCGCTGCCTCGACCCGGGCCGCGATCACGTGGTCGTAGGCCCCGGCCTCGATCACCTCCACCGCCGCCCCGCCCACCCCGTAACGGGTCAGGGTTTCCCGAACCACGGCCTCGATGCGCTCCTGGTACATGGGGCCGGACTTGGAGCGCACGGCGATGGTCAGCCCTTCTCCCGGGCGCACCCGCACCAGGGCGTCCGATCGTTCCTCGGTGCCAGCGATCGCTTCCCGTTCCAGTCGCATCGGCCCCTCCTACGCCAGCAAGAGCGCCAGGACCGCCTTCTGGGCGTGGAGGCGGTTGGCGGCCTGATCGAAGATCACCGACCCCGGGGCCCGGGACGCCTCGTAGGTGATCTCCTCCCCGTAGTGGGCAGGCAGGCAGTGCATCACGAGGGCCCCAGGCTTGGCCATCTCCAGGAGGTTGAGGTCGATCGTGAACCCCTGGAACGCGTGCCGCCGCTCCTCGGCGCTCTTCTCCTGGCCCATGCTCGTCCACACGTCGGCGTACAGCACATCCGCCCCCCGGGCGGCCTGCTTCGGGTCGTAGAGGATCTCCACCTCGGCCCCCAGCGCCCGGGCCGCGTCCACGATCTCGGGCTTGGGCTCGTAGCCGGCGGGACAGGCGATGCGGAACCGAAGGCCCAGCTTGGCCGAGGCGTTGATCAGGGAGTGGGCAACGTTGTTCCCGTCCCCGACGAACGCGATCGTCAGCCCCCGGAGCTCCCGCTTCTTCTCCCAGATCGTGAGCATGTCCGCGAGCGCCTGACAGGGATGGAGGAGGTCCGACAGCCCGTTGATCACGGGCACGGTGGCGTAGCGCGCCAACTCCTCGACGATCTCGTGCTCGAACACGCGGGCCATGATCCCGTCCACGTACTGGGAGAGGACGATCGCGATGTCCTCGATGGTCTCCCGCTCGCCGAGCCTGATGTCATCCGGCCCGAGGCAGAGGGCGTGGCCCCCGAGCTGGGTCATCCCCACCTCGAACGAGACGCGGGTGCGCAAGGACGGCTTCTGGAAGATCATCGCCAGGGTCTTGCCGCGGAGCACGTGCTCGTGAGAGATCCCGCTCCTGAGCTCCCGCTTCAGGTGGGCGGCGAGGTCGCGGACCTCCCAGATCTCCTCAGTCGACCAATCCGCAAGGGATACGAGATCGCGTTTCACGGGCTTCACCTCCCTATTGGACGGACAAGATCTCGCGGACCACGATCCGGCGCTTGGCGAGCTCGGCGATGAACTCCGCATAGAGGTCGCCGGCGATCGCGTCCTCCGGGGCGACGATGCCCGTGGCCTTGATCTTGCCTGCCCCCACGAACCGGGCCCCGATCGCCGCCGCGAACCCGGTGACCCGGGCCATGGAGGAGATCCCGGTCTCCCGGTCCGCTTCGTCCCACAGGTAGTAGTCGATGCGGGCCCTGCGGCCGCCCTTGGTGCCCTGGACCGTGTTCCACATCACGCACACGTCGGTGTCCTCCGGGCCCGGCTGGAGCTTGGGCGTGAGCAGGTGCGACAGGAACTCGCGGGGGACGACCTCCTTTCGGCCCACCCGCACCGGGGTCAGGTCGAGGAGGCCGCACTCCTTGAGGACGTCGATGGCCTGGTAGTGGCCGGGCCAACGGATCGTCTTCTCCGCGAACTCGCGGAGCTCTGGCCGGGTGTAGATGAACGAGGGCATCCCTGGGGTGATGGCGCACTCCAGCTCCTCGTCCACGCCGAACTGGCGGAACCGGAACCGCTCCCGGTCGGTGAGGGCGTCCACTTCCACCACCTTGCCCTCCGTGATCACCTGGACCTTGATCATGTACTCGCGTAGGACGTGATCGAACGCCCAGGTGACCATGTACCGCAGGGGATGGCGGGCGGCGGCAGCCTTGGCCGGGATTCCCCCGACCCGGGCGATCGCCGACTCCGCGCGATCCAGCTTACGGATGCCTTCCCCGACGGTGATGTTGGAGAGCCCAGGGGCGAACCCAATCCCGTCGAGGAAGGTGACCTCGTTCTTCACCGCTTGCCCGTGCAGCCATTCCCCGTACTCGGCAGCCGACATCCCCGGCGGTGTCTCCAGCCCCTCTGTCTCGTACGCGTCCGGCCGCCGGTGGTATTCCTCGAGCATGTCCACGATGTGGAGCCCGTTTTCGATGGCCAGGTGGGCGACCTTGTAGCTGGTGCGCCGGTCGGGGAGGGCGATCACGCCCACGTCGTACTCGGCCATGGCCCGCTGGGCCTCCGGCCCGCTTGCGTCCACCTGGTGCAGCCGGATCTTGGGACTGCCGATCCACCGCTTCGTCCGTTCCAGCGCCGCTTTTGATCGGGCGACGAGGCCTACCGTCTCCACCGTGGCTTCCCTGGCCAGGTCCCACGCCACCGCCGCCCCGATCTTCCCCGTGCCCCCGAACACAAGGACCTTCATCCTTCCACTCCTCTCCGGTTGCTGCGCCTCCGGTCCTGCTATTCGCGCTCCGCGTACTTGGTGGTCACGATGTGGGTGCTGGTGGAGGAAACGCCCTCCACCTTGCGGATCTCTTCGGTGACGATGTGGTTGAGTTCAGCCACGGAAAAGCTGGACGGGAGCTCCTCGAACTCCAGGTACGCGATGATGTCGTAGTCACCGAATACCGTGTCCACCCGTTTGACGTGGGGCTTATGGCGGATGATCTCCGCCACCTTCCCCTCGGTAGCGCCGCGGCAGCGAATCAACACGTACGCTGAGACTGCCATTCTTCCCCCCTTTACTCCCCATGTTAGCCGGGCTCCTTCCCGTGGGCAAAATCCTTGGGCCTGAGTGTAACGGGCGGTACAATGCGCGGGTATGAGCGACGTACGCGTACGGTTTGCCCCCAGCCCCACCGGATACCTCCACGTCGGGGGGGCCCGCACCGCCTTGTTCAACTGGTTGTTCGCCCGCCACCACAAGGGGACCTTCATCCTCAGGATCGAGGACACCGACCGCACCCGGTCCACCGACGAAGCCATCGACCAGATCATCGCCTCCATGCGCTGGCTGGGCCTCGACTGGGACGAGTTCTACCGCCAGACGGATCGGGTGGAGGTCCATCGTCGTGCCGCGGCGGAACTCCTGCGTCGGGGCGCCGCCTACGAGGCGGACGGAGCGGTGTGGTTCCGCGTCCCCAAGGACGGCGTGACGGTCGTCGAGGACCAGCTCGCCGGGCAAGTGCAGTTCCAGAATCAGGAACTCAAGGACCTGGTGATCCTCCGGTCCGACGGCACCCCCACCTACAACTTCGCGTGCGTGGTGGATGACCGCGACATGGGCATCACCCACGTCATCCGGGGCGACGAGCACCTCAACAACACGCCCAAGCAGCTCCTCCTCTATCGGGCGTTGGGATGGGACCCCCCGATCTTCGCCCACATCCCTCTCATCCTGGGACCGGACAAGACCAAGCTCGCCAAGCGGCACGGGGCCTTGTCCGTGCTCGAGTACCGACGGCGGGGGATCCTGCCCGAGGCGCTCGTCAACTTCCTTGCCCGCCTGGGCTGGTCCCACGGTGATCAGGAGGTGTTCACCCGCGACGAGCTGATCGCGTTCTTCGACCTCGACGCTGTCGGCACCTCGGCGGCGGTGTTCGACGAGCAGAAGCTCCTTTGGCTCAACCACGAGTGGCTCCGCCGCGTGGATCTGCCCCGCCTGGCCGCCCTCCTTGCGGAGTTCGTGGTCGTGGGGGGGGTGGCCACCCCGGACGCCGTGGCCGCGCTGGGCGAGGCGCGCCTCCTGCGGGCGGCGGAGCTCCTCCGCGACCGGAGCCGGACCCTGGTGGAAATGGCCCGGTCGGCCCGGTTCTTGTTCCCCGGGGAGGTCCCGCTGCCCGAGGACGACCGCGGGTTCTTCACCCCCGAGCTTGCTCCGGCGCTCGCGCGGCTCGCGGAGGTGGTGGCCGCTGTGACCGACCCGTCCCCGTCGGCCCTGGAGGCGGCCGTGCGGGGAGCCCTCGACGAGCTGGGGCTTCCCCTGAAGGCGGTGGCGCTGCCGATGCGGATCGCGGTCACCGGGTCCCGGGTCGGGCCGGGCCTGTTCGACGTCCTGGCCCTGGCCGGCCCGGAGATCGTGGCCGCCCGCCTCCGCGCCGCGGCTGCCCGGTGCCAAGAAAGGACGGAGCGGTGAGACGAGCGCTTCTCGTGCTCTCGCTGTGCGGCGTTATCCCGATGGCCTTGGCCCAAGAGATCCAATTGGAACCCGTTTCTCCGGAAGCCCTCGGGGGTTGGGCCCAGGCGGTGCTGGCGTTCCGGCTCCACCCCACGTTGTCGCGGGACGTGAACTTTTCCGGGCCGGCCCTGGCGATGGCCCAGTGGGGCGACGTCGCCCTGGGCAGCCACCGGTATGCCATGGTCCTTGGGGTCAGGTCGGACGGAGAGGCCGGCTTGTGGGTGGACAGAGACCGGGACGGACGGATCACCCCCGAGGAGGCGGTCCCCGGCCTCCGGGGCAACGGCCGCGTGGTCTGGAAGCTCGAGCTCCTCGCCGCGCCGGCAGGAGGTGCGCCGTACCCGCTCACGGTGGTGTGGCCGGAGGGGCGGGGCTACGTGTACCTCGTGGGCGGCGCACCCCGACGGGGAGAGCTCGTGGTCGACGGGAAGCGGGTGACGTTCGTGCTGGTGGATGGGGACCTGGACGGGGTGTTCGGCACCAAGGACGACTTCTACGCGGTGGACGGGGACGGGGATGGGGTCATCCACGGCGATCCCGACGGCCACGAGCGGTTTACGCTCGGGGAGGCGTTCACCGTGGGCAAGACGAGCTTCGGCCTGGCCCAGGTGTCCCCGTCCGGGAGCTGGGTTCTCCTCGCGCCCACCGCGTACGTGCCGCCCAAGGTGCCGCTCATCCCCGGCCATCCCGCCCCCGATTTCCGGTTCTCCACGTTCCCGGACGGCAAGTCCCTGGCCCTGTCCGAGTTCAAGGGGAAGGTGGTGCTCTTGGATTTTTGGGCCACCTGGTGCGGGCCGTGCATGCAGGAGCTCCCCCACCTGAAGGAGGTGTACGAGCGGTTCCGGGACCAGGGGTTCGAGATCGTGGGGGTGAGCCTGGACACGAGCGAGCGCGACCTGCGGGCGGTGTTGTCCTCCCAGGGCATCCGCTGGCCCCTGAGCTTCGAGGGGAAGAGCTGGGACAACCCCGTGGCCGAGCTGTACCGGGTGTACCAGATTCCGACCTCGTTCCTCATCGATCGCCGCGGGGTCATCCGATTCCGCGACCCTATGGGGGATGAGCTCGAACGCGCGGTGGCCGAGCTCCTCGCGGAGCCCCGCGCCGAGGAACTCCCCCCTGAGGCGCCGCCGGTGGCCCTGCCGGAGGTGCGGGGACCGCCGAAGCCCATCCTGGAAGTGCAAGTCCCGACCGAGGTCGGCGTCCTCCCCGGGGGCGACACCGTGCTCGCGGTCAAGCTCGCCAACACCTCGCCCTACCTCGCCGAGGAACTACGCGTGCGCATCCATGGCCCGCCGGAGGGGATCACCGCCCCGCCTCTGGAGGTGGGCGACATCCCCCCGTTCGGCGAGCGCACGGCCGACCTCACCCTCACCGCGGCCGAGGGCGTGGCTCAAGGGAATATCCTGATCACGATCGACATCCTTTACCACTACTGCATTGGCGATTCGTGTTTTCAAATGTCCCAGGCAGCGGGGACGACGCTGGCCATAGGGGTGGCGCCGACGGCCGCCCGCCGGGCCTGGAGCCCGTGGTGGCTGCTTTTGCTCCTCGGGGTGGGGGTGGTGGTGGGTTGGTTCCTGTGGGGCCGCGGCCTGTCCGGGGCGGGCCTCGTCCTCCTCCTCGTGGCCGGGGCGGCGCTGGCCGCCGGGGTCTTCTTCGGCCAGTCCCGCCAGGCCCAGCTCATCGGGGCGGTGCTGTGCACGTCCTGCGTGGGGATCGAGGAGGTCCACGCCGAGCTTCCGGTCCTGTCCCGGGAAGCCAGGGCCACCTTGGCCGAGCTCGCCCGGCCCGTGCACCTGGTGGTGTTCCATGCCCCATGGTGCCGGTCCTGCCCCTACGCGATCTCCCTCGTCGAGCAGATGGCCCAGGCGAGCCCCTTCCTGGAGGTAGAGC
Source organism: Candidatus Acetothermia bacterium (assembly GCA_024653305.1). Classification (NCBI taxonomy): domain Bacteria; phylum Candidatus Bipolaricaulota; species Candidatus Acetothermia bacterium. The sequence continues at coordinate 20,288 of JANLFW010000003.1, forward strand.
TGGTGGACGCCGAGGAGGAACCGGCCCGGGCCGAGGCGGCGGGCGTGAGCCGCTCCGGGCGCCTGGTGGTCCCGGCCATCCTCGTCGTGGAGACGAGCCAGGTCCTGTTCGGCACCCACCACCTCGGGGCGCGCCTGCTGGCGCTCCTCCGGGAGGCGGGCCGATGAGGCTCCGCTACCTGCGCCGGGGAACCCAGGGGCTGGGCGTGCTCCTGGGCGTGTTCGGCGTGACCGGGATCGGCATGACCCACCTCCTCTTCCCCGGCCTCCACTGCTACGCCTGTCCGCTGGCGATCACGGTGTGCCCGATCGGCCTCATGCAGAACCTGATCATCGCCGGCACGGTGCCGTTCTACCTGGTGGGGGCGGTGGCCGCGTACGGGCTCGCCCTCGGGCGGGGTTGGTGCGGGTGGTTCTGTCCGTTCGGCACGGTCAACGACCTCCTCGCCTTCCGCAAGGGTCGTTTCCGGCGCGCGCTTTCTCCGCTGAAGTTCCTGGTCCTGGTGGGCACGGGGGTGGCGGCGTGGAACCTCGCGGATACCTGGTTCTGCAAGCTGTGCCCGGCGGCGTCGCTCACGGCGTCGCTGCCGTACCTAGGGCTCGGGGTGGCCCAGGTGAACACGCCGTTCCTCGTGCACATGGGGACCCTGGCCGGTACCCTGGTCGGCATGGCCCTCGTGTCCCGGTTCTGGTGTCGCTACCTGTGCCCGATGGGAGCGGTGCTGTCCGTGTTCAACCGGGTGAGCTTGTTCGGCCTTCGGCTGCGGGCCGATCGCTGCGGGCAGTGTGGACTCTGTGTCCAGGCCTGCCCGATGGGGATCGAACCCCATCGGGACATCAACTCCCCGGACTGCATCAAGTGCGGGGAGTGCGTGCCCGTCTGCAAGGCGGGGGCGCTGTCCATCGGATTCTCCTTGCCTGGGGTGGGAGGACGTGTTCCGCTACGCGCTTCTGGGGCTAGTGCAAGGGCTGACCGAGTTCCTCCCCGTCAGTAGCTCCGGGCACCTCGTCCTGGCCCAGGAGCTGCTCGGGGTCGCTTCCCCGGGGGTGGCGCTGGAGGCAGCAGCGCACCTGGGGACCTTGGTTGCGGTGCTGGTCTACTTCCGAGGCGATCTGTGGACGCTCGCCACCCGCAGCCTGCGGCGTGGGCGGGGGGAGCGCCGGTACCTCGGGCTCCTCGTCCTTGGTACCGTGCCCATCGCGGTGGTGGGCGTGGGAGCGCGGGGCGTGGTGGAGCGGGCGTTTTCCGCGCCGGCCTTGGTGGGGTGGATGCTGATCGTCACCGCGGCCCTGCTCGCCGGGGCCGGCTGGTGGGGGCGGCGGACCCGCCGAGAGCAGCCTCGGGCCGGCGATGCGATCGTGGTGGGGCTGGCCCAGGCCGCGGCGATCCTCCCCGGGTTGTCCCGGTCCGGGGCCACCGTGGCCGCCGGCCTCGGGACCGGCTTGACCCCACGGGAAGCGGTGCGGTTTTCCTTTCTCCTGTCCGTCCCCGCCATCGCCGGGGGCGGGGCGTTCGCCCTGGTCACAACCCGCGGGCTTGAGGCCATGGACTGGGGCGGACTCGCTGTGGGGGCGGCGACCGCGTTCGCCGGGGGCCTCGCGGCGATCCGGTTCTTCCTCGCCGCCGTCCGGTCGCTGCGGCTGTGGCCGTTCGCCCTCTACTGCATGGCAGTGGGGGTCACGGCGATCCTCGTCGGTTGACCCGGGACAGATGACCCGGGCCGCTGGCCCTGGTGGCCCTCGGCACCGGGAAAAGAACCCGTTCCTGAACTTCCCCGTATCCCACGGCTTGTGACCACGGTTCATTGGTCCAGATGACCTTGTCGTGGAGACTGGGACCGGTGGACGCGGACCGTGACCCGCCCATGAGGAAGGGGAGGAAGGGCCATGGTGGAGGGGAACGGATGAGGGACAAAGGAACGCTTCTCCTGATGATCGCGCTGGCGCTGGGGCACCTGATGGGGTCAGGGGCTCGGCTCTACCCGAACGCGTTTTACACCACCGGACGCATGAGCGGGGACTGGCATTGGCTTGAAACCCCGGCCAGCTACGCGCAGTGGGAGTTCCACGCCCTCCCGGCCTCCTTGTCCGAACAGGTGGTCCTGGACGTGCTGGCCTGTGCTGCGGCGCAAGAAGGATCCGTCCCCGCGGAGTTCGCCGTGGTGTTGACGTTGACCTCCGGTGGCCGTGCCTGCTGGTCCGGCCGGGTTCTCCTGCGGCGGGTCCAATCGGGTGAGGGAGGAGCGGTGTACTTCGGCCAGCTCCTGGTTTCCCGGCGCGAGCCCGCCCTGGGATCGCAGCTCACCGTGCGCGCGGACGGGTCCCCCAGCGGGCTGCGCCTTGGGTTTCATCCCGGATCGCTGCGGGTGCAGGGCAACCGCGAAGGCCGGGCGGTGCCCGCCGGGCAAGACCCGTTTGCCATCCTGTGGGCAACGGTGGACGGGGTGGCCGGCGGGGTACTGGTCGATTCTCCCCCCGGGCCCACCGTGCGCCCTGGTACCCCGGCCCCCATCCCTCTGCCCCTCCACAACACGGACCGGATGGAGGATGCCCCCTTCCTGGCCCCGGGCTCGTACCAAGGTCAGCTCGGGTGGCCCGGCCCCTATCAGCCCATGAACAGCCGCGACTGGTGCCGGGTCAACCTGCGGCCGGGGCAGGTGGTGCGGTTGACCCTGGAAGTCGGGTCTGGGTGCCGGTGCTCCCTGCACCTGTTCGACCCCTACGGGCGCGAGGTCGGCAGTGTGGCGGGAGGCGAGCGGGTGGGCCTGGAGTACCAGGCCTACGTGGGTGGGGGGTGGCACGTCCTCATCGCCTGCCGGGAGGGTTGTGCCGCGTTCCCGTACCTGCTCGCGGTGCACATCGAGGACGGAGGATAGTACTGCACTCCAGCGCCCGCGTTCCGCGCCCGTGGGGTGGGCCCCTTGAATGTCCTGTTCCGCGTAGACTCCGGCCTATGACCTCGATGTGGGGGGGCGATGAACGGGCGGGTGGCCTGGGACATCGCCCGCGTTCGCCGGACCTGCTGCCGCAGGTCGTTCTGCCACGTCTCCGAGGTCGGTTCGGCCGCCCCTACCGGTACCTCGGCGTGGTGGGAAGCACCCAGGATGCCCTACGGCAGTGGGCCAGGGCTGGCGCCCCGGAGGGGGCAGTGGTATTGGCGGAGCGACAGACGGCGGGCCGGGGGCGATGGGGACGGGCATGGGTCAGTCCCGGAGGCGGGCTGTACTTCTCCGTCCTTCTGAGGCCCGTGCAGCCGCTTCCCCTCCTCCCGCTCGCGGCCGGGGTGGCGCTGGTCGATGCGTGCCAACTGGGTGGCCTCAAGTGGCCCAACGACCTCCTCGCCCCGGACGGCCGCAAGCTCGCCGGCGTGCTCGCGGAGGCCGAGGTCCAGGACGGCGGAGCCCAGGCGGTCTATCTCGGGGTCGGACTCAATGTGGAGCCGGACGGCCTCCCCCTGGGGGCGGCCGGGCTCGCTGAATTCCGTCCGGTGGACCGAGCCGAGCTCCTCGCCGAGGTCTTGTGGGCCCTGGAGGTGTGGACGAGCGCGCCTCCCGAGGCGGTGGGCCACGCGTGGCGACAGCGCAATTGCACCCTGGGGCGATGGGTGCGGGTGACCATGGGCGAGGGGGCGGTGGAGGGGGTGGCCGTGGACCTCGCGGCGGACGGGGCGCTGGTCGTGCAAACGCGGGCTGGGCAGCGCACGGTGCGCGCCGGCGACGTGGCCCATCTTCGTCACCGCCGGACCTAGCTGCGCGTCGCCAGCCAGATCCCGGCCTGGACCAACGCCAGGCGGACTGCGGACGCGCCGGAGGCGGCAAGGGCGAACGCGAGCGGCCTCCGGCCGATCGCGGACAGGAGGTACATCGCCACGGTATCGGGGAACCCGGGGATGAGGAGCAGGAGGAACAGGGCCGGGACGCCGAACCGGTTCACCCACCGTTCCCCGATCGCCAGCCACCACTGGCCCCACCGGGTCTCCCGCCGCCACACCTCCACCCGCGGCAGCCGCTTCAACCGGTCCCCGAGGAAGAACACGAGGTAACTCCCGGCCATCCTGCCCAAGGTGGCCACCGCGATCACCGCCCATGCCGGGGCCGCCTTCGCTGCGGCGAGCACGGCCTCGGTAGGGCTGGGCAAGACCACGGCCGTTCCAACTGCGTACAGAAAGGCAAGGAACAGGGCGAGGGCCACGTCCTCAGGCCCCACCCATGGGCTGGTTCACCCCTTGGCAACGGGGACAGAAGTCCGTCCGCTGATCGTCGAACAGGATCTCCGCCACCGGGGTGGCGCAAACCCGACACGGGTTCCCCGCCCGACCGTGCACGTACAGGAAGTCCCGCACCTCCTTGTCGAATAGGCCATCCCCAACCCGTTTTTTGATCTCGGCGATCGCCCAGCGCAGGGCCTCCGGGATCGCCCGCCACAAGCGCTCCTGGTCGCCCTCGGTCAAGGTGTGGGCGTAACGGACCGGGGAGAGTTTGGCCACGAACAGGACCTCGTCGGCGTAGGCATTGCCGATGCCGGCGATGAGGTGCTGATCGGTGAGGACCTTCTTCAGGAGACGACGCTTTCCGGCGAACAGGGCCCGGAACGCGTCCCAGGTGAACGCGTCCGACAGCGGCTCCACCCCGAGCTTCTGCAGCGGCTCGGCGGTCACGGGGTCGGGGACCACCCACGCCGCGGCCAGCGGCTGGGCACCGGGCTCGATCAGCCGCAGGTCGAACCCGTCGTCCAGGGCAAGGCGGAGGATCGTGGCCCGGCTGGGTGGGTAGGACGCGGGCCCGTGCCACAGCCACCCCCAGCGCATGAGGTGCACGATGAGGTGGGGGCCGCCGTGGAACGAGAAGATCAGGTGTTTCCCCCGACGCCCGATCTGGGAGAACGTCCGCCCCTCCACCGCTATGCTGTCCGGGCCGGTGCGGACGAGGCCGGTCCGGTACACCTCCACCCCCCGGACCGTGCGGCCGACGATCCGGGGGGTGAGGTTATCCCGCAGGACCTCGAGGTCGGGAAGCTCGGGCAATGCCGGCTAGCTCCCGGAGCCCAGGAACAGGGTGAACGCACAGCCGGAGGGGCAAGCCGGGGCCCGGAACACCTTGATGTACGGCCGGCACAACGAGGCCCCACACGGTCGGGACCACGGCCACCACCAGAAGAAACAACAACTCGGCCTCTCCGCGATCCTCACGTAGGTCTCGTGCTCCCCGGCCACGGTGGTCACGACCAGCTTGTAGTACCCCGGAGCCACCGGGTCCCCGGCCTGGTCCTTCTGGTCCCACACCATCGTGAGCGATGTAGGATCCTTGGGCTCGGGGAATGCCACTTGGTACACGAGCGCCCCGGCCATCGTCTCCACCCGCCAGCCCACGATCCCCGGCCGCTCCTGGCAGCAACAGAACATGCCGAACGGCAGGACCAGCTGGAAATGGACCTCCTCTCCTGCCCAGAACGCCGTGTAGCAGCACGGCCCGGCGGGGGGAGGACAGCCACACTGGGCCAGTGCCAGTCCGCCGGTCACGGCTAGAGCCGCCATCGACAACGCGAGCGCCCTCTTCATCCTATACCACCTCCGCACGATTCTACACCGTGCCCCCGCTTTCGGTTTCACTTCCCCGGCCACGCCTCCGGGTTCACCAGGTGCTTGGGCCGCCGCCCCGCGAGCACGTCCAGCACTCCGTCCACCGCGAGCTCGGCCATCTTGCGTCGGGTGGCCTCCGTCGCGGAGCCGATGTGGGGGGTAAGGACCACGTTCGGCATCCCGATCAGGTCGGGATGGATCCGCGGCTCTTCTTCGAACACGTCCAGCCCCGCCGCGCGGAGCCGTCCCGCTTTGAGCGCCCGCACGAGCGCCTCCTCGTCCACCACCGGGCCGCGGGCGATGTTCACCAGGATGGCGGTGCTCTTCATGAGGGCGAGCTCCCGCTTGCCGATGAGGTGGTGGGTTTCCCGGGTCAACGGGACGCACAGGACCACGAAGTCGCTTTCGCGCAGGAGCTCGTCCAGGGAGGCATGGCGAACGCCCAGGGCTCCCTCCGCTTCCGGCTTGCGGGTCCGGGAGAAGTACAGGACCTCCATGGCGAAGCCCTTGGCCCGGCGGGCCACGGCTTGGCCGATGCGGCCGAAGCCCACCACCCCCAGGGTGCGCCCGTACACGTCTACCCCGAGATGGGGCGGGATGAACGTCCAGCCGGGGAACCCGTGCCGGCGCAGGTCCTGGTCCGCCTCCACGATGCGGCGCGCGGCCGCAAGGAGCAGGGCCCATCCGAGATCGGCGGTGGCTTCGGTGAGCACGTCGGGGGTGTTCGTCACCAGGATCCCGCGGGCGGTGGCGGCGGCGAGGTCGATGTTGTCCACCCCCACCCCGAGGTTGGCCACCACCCGCAGCGTGGGCGCGGCCTCAAAGAACTCCGCATCCACTCGGTCGGAGAGGGGGCAGATGAGGGCGTCCGCGTCCAGGGCCCGCCGGGCGTCGGGTGCGAGCGGCCCGTCGTGGACCGTCACCGCGTGGCCGGCGGCGCGCAGCCGCTCCACCGCCTCGGGGAACATAGAGGTGGTGATCACAACCTTGGCCATGTCGTTCTGAGTCTAGCCGACCGCCTCAAGGAGGACCAGGGTCAGGGAGATGGTCCCCACCGAAAGGAGGGTGGAAAGGAGAAGGGCGGACGCGGCCAGGTCCGGACGGCGGTCGTACTGGAGGGCGAGGAGGAAGCTGTTCACCGCTGTGGGCATGCTCCCCTCCACGACGAGGCTCGCCCGCAGCGTGCCGGACGTGCCGAACGCCCAAGCCAGCCCCCAGGCGAGGAGCCCCCCGCCGAGGAGGCGGAGTCCCCCTAACGCCAGCGCCGGCCCCGCCACCTGGGTCGGGCGCACGTGGGCGAGCTCCACCCCAAGGAGGACCAGGAACAACGGAATCGCCCCTTCGGCGAGGAGGCCGGTGGCCCGGCCCAAGGGGAGGGGCAGCCCGCCGGCAAGGCGGGCGGCGGCGGCCGCCGCCACCGCATACGGCCACGGCACCCGCAGGAGGCCCAGGGCCACGCGGCGCCACCGGAAGCTCCCCTCCCAGGTGGCGAGGCCCACCCCCAGCGTGGTCAGGAGCACGGTGTTCGTGGCCAGGAACACCACCCCCACATCCACCCCAGGTTGCCCGTACGCGAACAGCAGGATCGGGAGGCCGAGGTTGCCGCAGTTCCCAAACGTGAGCACCAGCGAGGCCGCGGCTTGGGCACCCGGATCGCCGGGGAACAACCGTCGTCGCACCGGGATGGACAGGGCGAACATCCCAAGGTAGTGGGCCACGGTGAACGCGGCCACGAGCACGGCGTGGGCCGCCGGGAGCTGGGCCGTGCGCAGGGACTCGAAGATGAGCGCTGGCGACAGGACCCAGAACGCGAGCTGGGCGAGCGGCTGCGCCGGCACCCGGGCAAACCGGCCCAGGAGATAGCCCACCCCTACCAGGAGGAACGTGGGCAGGAGGATGTCAGCGATCATGGGCCTAAAGGTACGCCGTCCGGCCTCGAACGTCACCCGTTCGAGTCCCTAACACCTCGGGGGGAACGCCTGGGTCACGCTCGGTTACAATCTTCACACGGGAGGTCAGTCCTGATGAGGATCGCCGTCACCGGCCAGCCTGGAGTGGGCAAGACGACGCTTGTCCTGCGGGTGGTGGAGCGGGTGTCGCTTTCCTGTGGAGGCATGGTGACCCAAGAGATCCGGAAGTGCGGCCGGCGGGTGGGGTTCGCACTCCGGGACCTCGCCACCGGCCGGGAGGGAGTGCTCGCCCACATCCACCTCGCGGACGGGCCCGAGTTCGGGCGGTACCGGCTCAACCTGCGCGACCTCGAGGAGATCGGGGCGGCGGCGATCGAGCGCGCGATCCACGCGGCGGAACTGGTGGTGGTGGACGAGGTGGGGCCGATGGAGCTCTGCTCCCCGCGGTTCGTGGCCGCGGTGGGGCAGGCGCTCGGGGAGGCGAGGAACCTCCTGGTCACCGTGCACCGGGCGTCCAACCATCCCCTGGCCTACTGCATCCGCCATGGGGTGGATCACTACCTCCGCCTTACCCCGGCGAACCGGGATGCCCAGCTCCGGGCCGTGCTGCAGTTCCTGTCCGGGCAGGGTTAGGGCCACCTCACATCCGAGGGAGCCCACACCGGGCCGGGGAGGCCATAGAACCGCCGGTAGAAGTCCTGAAAGGCCGTCTCCACCGCCCGCATCAGCCGTGGCACGTCCTCCGCCTCCGCCCGGGAAGGGTCGGGGAAGATCGGGCCGCCGAAGTGCACGGTCACCCGGCCCAGCCGCCGGTAGTCCCGGATCACCTGGCGCACCACCCGGAACAGCGGCTCCGTCTCCCGCTCCGGACGGAGGGTGTACCCGTTCTCGATCCCCACCGGGACGATGGGCACACCCGCCCGATGGGCAATCACCGCCACCCCCGGGTACAGCCGTCGCTCCCAGCACCGGTACCCCTCGGGGTAGATCATCACCCGTCCGCCGCGCCGGAGGTAGCGGACGACCTCGGCTACCGTGCGTGGGTTGAGGATCGGCTTCAGCTCGGGATCCTGGGTGACCCGGAACCGCCAGAACGAGCGGTACAGGAACCGAACCAGCGGGTACGGTTTGTCCACCTGGTACACGGCCTTCATCCGCCACAGCCGGGACTGCCGGACCACAAACAGGGGGTCGAAGTTGCCGACGTGGGTCACGCAGAACAGGCACGGCCCCCCTGGGACTTGCCCTCGCTTTTCCGACCGGACGAGCGCCGGCAGGAGGAGGATGGCTCCGACGTAGAACAGCCAGATCACTTCCCGGATCGGAGCGAGGAGAAAGCTGCCGAGCCGCGTGGGCCACCGGAGCGGGACGGGCTGGCCGGATGGCCGGGGCAGGCCCTCACCGGCCATTGGTCTTCCGCCGTGCGTGTTCCCTTCCCCAATACTGGTCATCCGTGAGCCGACCCCGGCCTAGGGCCACGTCCAGCCAATACCGAAACCCCTGGTAGAACCCGGACACGAGGTTCGCCCGTACGAACCGGCGGTTCGAGGTGTAGCAGGCCATGGTGGGGACGAACCGAACCCTTCCCACCCGGGCGAGCTTCTGGACCAGCCGAAAGTCCGGGGAGGCGAGGTGGGCGAGGGGCGGGTACCCGCCGACCGCGAAGTACGCGTCCTTCCACATCCCCAGGTTGGCTGCCCCGGCCAAGGGGACCCCGAACGCCCGGGACAGCCCGGCGAGCATGGAGTACCCCAGGACCTCTAGGCGCCGCCTCACCGGCCCGCTCTCCCGGAACCCCATCGGCCCATAGGCCGCCACCACGCCGGCCGCGTCCAGCGCCTTCACCATCTTGGCCAGCCAACCGGACGGGTACAGGGTGTCGGCATCGGCGCAGGCGACGAGCTCCCCGGCCGCCTCGGTGAACCCGCGGTGCATGGCGAACACCGCCCCCCGCTGGGGCTCGACGATCAGGCGGTCCGCGAACCGACGGGCGATCTCGGGGCTTTGGTCGGTGCTCCCGTTGTCCACCACCACGAGCTCGAAGTCGGTGAACGTTTGCCGCCTGAGCCAGGCCAGGGTCTCCGGGAGGAACCGCTCCTCGTTGAGCACGGGCATGACCACGGTGATCCTGACCGGCATCGCGCCTACGCCCTTTCCCGCCGTACCTTGTACCAGCTGTGGTTGCTGGTGAACGTCCGGAAGAAGGACACGGCGATCGCCGCCTGGAGCAGGAGGTAAACCGCGGGGAACCCGAGGACCACGTTGGCCAAAACCTCACGCCCGCTCTGCGGGCGGTGAAGGAGGTAGGCGAAGATCGCCGCCGCATAGAGCGCGCTCATCGCCCCCGGTAGAACGACGGTCACCAAGAACGGGATGGATAGCGCCTTGCCCAGGATCAGGGCCATCTGGGGGAAGTACACCACCACGCCTACCCCGGCCATGAGGACGACGTACGAGAGGTCGCCGCGCTGGATCTCCTCGAACATCTTCTTGATCCCGCCCGTGTACCACCGGCAGTGCTGGCGGAACAGGTCCCGGAGCCCCAGGGCGTACTGGATCTGGCAGCGCCTCCCCAGGACGAACGCCGCGTGCAGCCCCTGCTTGGCCATCCGGATCCCGAGGTCGAAGTCGTCCACCGTGGTGCGCGGGTCGAACTTCCCCACCTTCCGAAACACCTCCCGGCGCACGAACACCCCGCAGTTCATGAACACCGGCCGCCAGACGAGACCGGAGAACACGAACGTCTTGGCAAACGCGAAGAACAGGTCCTGGAACACCACCGGTAGCGACCGCCTGGCGTTGTAGGACGCAAAGTCGGCGAACACCGCCTGGACCTGGGGGTTGGCGAAGAGAGCCGTGTACTCGGCGAGGAACGCCCCATCCACTCGGGCATCGGCGTCGAGGAGGAGGACGATGTCCTCGGTCACGTGGTCCAGGGCCAGGTTCAGGGCGGCCGGCTTCCCCCGCACCTGGGGGTCGGACAGGACTTCCAGGGTGGGGAACTCCAGGGCAAGCCGGCGCAGGATCTCCGGGGTGGCGTCGGTGGACTCGTCCACCACCAGCACGCGGGCGCCGGGCGGGGCGGTGGTGAGGAGGGTGCGGAGGGTGTTCTCGATGACGCTCTCCTCGTTCCGGGTGGCGATGACCACGGCCACGCTGGCGTCGGCTCGGCCGCGGAGGCGCGTCAGGAGCCGAGTGGCCCACCGGGCCTTGAGGTATCCGAGCCCCGCGAGCAGGAATCCGACCCCGATGCCGAGGGTGATGCCTGCGAGCATCGCTTCATCCTCCGTTCGCGTGGGGAGTGAGCGCTGGGCCCCGCCTCATCGCACCACGATGGACACGAGCTTCCCGGGGACGGCGATCACCCGGTCCACCTCGTGGCCGCGCAGGCGCTCCTGGACCGTGGGATCCCCTAGCGCCGCCTCTTTCAGGGCTTCCGCGTCCGCGGCGTCGCGGGCGGGGAGGCGGACGCGGGCCCGAACCCTGCCGTTGATCTGGACCGGGATCTCCACCTCTCCCTCGGACAGGGCCGCCGGATCGTAGCCGGGCCACAGGGCCTCCAGGATGGGCTTCCCCTCGCCAAGACGGTGCCACAGCTCCTCGCACACGAACGGGACGAACGGGGCGAGGAGGAGGACCGCGGTGCGGATCGCCCGGCGGATCAGCGTGGGGTCGGCGTCGGAGCGCTCCACGTACGCGGAAAGCTCGTTCGTGAGCTCCATGATCGCGGCCACGGCCGTGTTCAAGCCGAGCCGGCCCTCGAACTCCTCGGTCACCTTCTGGACGGTGGCGTGGAGCTTGCGCCATAGGGCGAGCGCTGCGGCATCGAACCTCGCGGGATCGGGCTCCCCGCGTGCGGCGGCGATCCGGGGGAACTCCCCGATCACGAGCTGCCAGAACCGGTTCAGGAACCGCCATGCCCCCCGGATCCCCTCCTCGGACCACTCGATGTCCCGCTCCGGGGGCCCCATGAACAGGGTATAGAGGCGCTCCGTGTCCGCGCCGTATCTCTCGATCAGCTCGTCCGGAGGGACCACGTTCTTCTTGGACTTGGACATCGCCAGCACGGATACCTCGAGCGGGGCTCCGCACTTCGGGCACCGGTCCCCCTCCTTGACCTCCCGCGGGGAGATCCAGTGGTGGGTGGGGCACCGGTAGGCGGGGTAGGTGATCATCCCCTGGGTGAACAGGCGCGCAAACGGCTCGTCGATCGCCAGGTGCCCGAGATCGTGGAGGACCTTGGTGATGAACCGGGAGTAGAGGAGGTGCAGGATCGCGTGCTCCACCCCGCCCACGTACAGGTCCACGGGAAGCCAGCAGTTGGCGAGCTCCGGGTCGAACGGGCGCTTCCCGTCGCTGGGGGACACGTACCGCAGGAAGTACCAGGAGGAGTCGACGAAGGTGTCCATGGTGTCGGTGTCCCGCCGGGCCTCCCCGCCGCAGCGCGGACAGCGGGTGAGGATGAACTCCGGGATATCGGCGAGCCCTTGCTTTCCCAGGGTGGGCACGTTCGGCAGGAGCACCGGCAGGTCCTCCTCGGGCACCGGGACCTCCCCGCACTCCGGGCAGTGCACGATGGGGATCGGCGCCCCCCAGTACCGTTGGCGGGAGACCAGCCAGTCCCGCAGCCGCCAATGCACGGCAGCCTTGCCCACCCCGCGTTCCTCCAGCCAGCGGATGGTGGTCGCCACCGCCGCCTCGCCGGGCGTCCCGGTGAGGGGGCCGGAGTGGATCATCGTGCCGGGCTCGGCATGGAACAGGACGTCGCGGTAGAAGTCGAGGCCGGCGAGCATCTCCATCACCGTACGCTTGTCCCCTACCTTCGGCTCCAGCTCCTTGCACCGGGCGAGGATCCTCCGGTCGGCGGCCACGCTGTCGAACGGGACCACGCCGTCGTCGAAGATGAACGCCCACCGCGCCCCCACCACCTCGCACCACGACCCGGGCCGGAGGTGGGCGCGCACGAGGTCGATGTACCGGTCGATCTCGGCCTCGCCGCGCAGGGTGACGTAGAGAGCCGCGCCCCGATCGCGATAGGGGCCGGCGGTGAACGCGATGTTCGCCCGCGCGAGCGCCTCGGCCAGCCCAGACCGGACCGAGCCCGGGAGGACGAAGCTCTTGGCGAGCCCGTCGGGGCGGGCGATGACGGGGATGATGGGGAGGCCGTACTTCAGGGCGAACGCGAAGTCCCGCTCGTCGTGGGCGGGCACGGCCATGATCGCTCCCGTCCCGTAGGTCATCATCACGTAGTCGGCGATCCAGATCGGGATCCGCTCCCCATTGGCCGGGTTCACCGCGTGGGCCCCGGTGGGGACACCGGTCTTGTCCAAGGCCTTCGCCGTCCGCTCCATCTCCGTCTTGGTCGCGGCCGCTTCCCGGTACGCGGCGACCTCGTCCCGGTGGGTGGGGTGGGTCAGCGCGTCCACCAAGGGGTGCTCCGGGGCGAGCACCAGGAACGTCGCCCCCCACAGGGTGTCGGGGCGAGTGGTGAACACCACGATGTCCTGGCCGTCCTCGGCCTTGAACGTCACCTCCGCCCCCTCCGAACGGCCGATCCAGTTCTCCTGCATCCGCTTCACGTGCTCCGGCCAGTCGAGCCTGGCGAGGTCGTCGAGGAGCCGCTGGGCGTAGGCGGTGATGCGGAAGAACCATTGGACGAGCTCCCGCCTCTCGACCTGGGTCCCGCAGCGGTCGCAGCGGCCGCCCACCACCTGCTCATTGGCAAGCACGGTGGCACAGCTCGGGCAGCAGTTGACCTTGGCCCGGGCCCGATAGGCGAGGCCGTGCCGGTAGAGCTGGAGGAACAACCACTGCGTCCACCGGTAGTATTCGGGCTCGCAGGTGGCGATCTCCCGGTCCCAGTCGTACTCCACCCCCCAGGCCCGGAACTGGCGCTTGAACTCGCGGATGTTCCGCCACGTCCAGTCCCGGGGGTGGATCCCCTGTTCGATGGCGGCGTTCTCCGCCGGAAGCCCGAACGCGTCCCATCCCATGGGGTTGAGCACGTTCCACCCGCGCATACGCAGGAAGCGCACGATGGCGTCGCCGAGGATGTAGTTTCGGCCGTGGCCGGCGTGGAGCTTGCCCGATGGATAAGGGAACATGTTGAGGTAGTAGAACTTGCGGGCCGTGTCGGCGATGTCCGCCTTGAAGTACCCCTTCTCCCGCCAGAAGTCGCGCCACCGGTCCTCGATCGCGTGAGGATCGTAGGGTTCGTGGTTCACAGGAGCCCTCCCTCCACCAACTGCTCCGCCGCGTCCAGCATGTGCTGGACCCCATCCGGGGAGTCCATCTCGCAGTACAGGCGGAGGATGGGCTCGGTGCCCGACGCCCGGAAAAGGAGCCACCCCCGGTCGAACCGGAGCTTCACCCCGTCCAGGGTCTCCACCGCCACCACCCGCTGGCCGGCCAGCTCATCCGGGGGCCGGGCCTGAAGGCGGTCCACGATCGCCACCCGCGCTGCCAACTTCAGGTCCCGCCGCGCGTAGTGGTGTGGGCCCACCCGTTGGAACAGGTGGTGCACCAGGGTCGAAAGCCTCTCCCCGGTGGCGGCCACCAGCTCGAGGAGGAGCAAGTCGGAGAGAATCCCGTCCCGCTCCGGGATGTGCCACTGGTACCCGTAGCCGCCGGATTCCTCGCCGGCGAACGCGGCGGTGCCGGTGACGAGCGCCTCCACCGCCCACTTGAAGCCGATCTTGATCTCCTGGCAGGGAAGGCCAGCCTCCTGGGCCAGCTTCTGGATCATGTCCGTGAGGGCGAACGACTTGAGGACCCGCCCCTGGAGCCCCCGGTGGCGGATGAGGTGCCACAGGAGCAGGGCGGCCATGCGGTGGGCGTCGAGGAAGCCTCCGTTCTCGTCCATTGCCGCGGCCCGATCCCCATCCCCGTCGGTGATGAGCCCAACCACGATCCGCCCCCGGCTCCGGACGCCCAGGGAGCGGATCACCGCCCGCAACGGGACTACGTTCTCGGCGAGCGGCTCCGGTTTCTTCCCCCCGAACAGGGGGTCCACGGTGGACCGGATGGCGAGGTGGGGCAGGCGGATCTCCCGGAACAGAACCGGGAGGTACCCCTGGGCCGAGCCGTACATGGCGTCCACCACCGCGTAGATCGGGGCGCGGGCGATGGCCCGGAGGTCCACGAGCTTCCGCAGCCGGTCCAGGTAGTCGGCCTGGATCGCCACCGACTCCAGTTCCGCCGCGTCGTCCACCGCGGGCGGGTGGGCAGGGAGGCGGGCCTCGATCCGGGCGGTGACGTCGGCAGTGGCCGACCCCCCATACTCCGGCTTGACCTTGACCCCGCTCCAGTAAGGCGGGTTGTGGGAGGCGGTGATCATCACCCCGCCGGCGAGCCCGCGGTCCACCACGGCCGCAGACAGGGCCGGGGTGGGCACGGGGGAAGACGTGATCTGCACGGGAATCCCGGCCTTGGCCACCGTCCGACCGAGGTGGGAGGCGAACACATCGGACAGGAACCGGGTATCGTAGCCGACGATCAGCCCAGCCGCGGCCGGCCGGTACGGCGCCCCCCACGCCCGGTAGATCGCCATCCCGCTCCGGCCCGGGTCGTCGAGGTAGGCGGCGATGGCCGCCCCCACCCGGGCCACGTTGGCGAACGTGAAATCCTCGGCGATCACCCCCCGCCAACCATCGGTCCCAAACTGGATGCTACCTTTTTCGCCCATGCCGTGCCTTTCGACGCTTCCGGCCTTGGTCCAGGTCCACCCGCTCCACGTACGGCGGGATCTTGACGCCATTCCCCTGCAGCAGTTCGGCGATGAGGTCCATGGGAAGCGAGGTCTCCAGCCAGAGATCCCGGATGGACACCACCCCATTCCGCACCGGAACGCGCTCAAACGCCCGCTCAATGGCCCGCCGGTACCCGTCCTCCAGGCGGGGCAGGTCCTGTTCCATCTCCGCCATATCTTAGATCGATCAGTACCCCCACTCCACCGTGTACCGCACCTCGGCGCTCCCGAAGGGCGGGACCACCACCCGGAACCGCACGCGCTGCGCATCCAGCTGCTCGTACGGGAAACTGCTCTCGGTGATGGTCCACATGCCGGGGAGGGTCTCCACCACCTCCACCTCCACCGGTTCCTCCTTGGCGGAGCGGAGGGCGATGCGCCAGGCGTCCCGGTAGAGGTTCTCGGCGAGACGCTGCCGCGCCTCCTGAACGCGCTCGCCGGTGAGGTCGAACGCCGCGCCCACGGCCAGCTCCACCTTCTCCCCTACCGGGGTATGTCCGATGGGCGCTGCCCCCACGAACAGCCGGCCGCCCTCATCGAACGTGCGGACCTCTCCGGCCGGCAAGGGTAAGGCGGTGTTCTCAAACCGTACCAGCACCTCCACTGGCCCACCGGTGAACCGGTAGGCCCGGGTGTACGCGAGCGTGGCACTCACCAGGGGGACGAGGGCCGTCCCGTGGGGGAGGTCGATCGGGCCGGGAAGGTCGTACCGGTGGTACTCGGCGGCCGGGGCCACCGCCACGTCCGCCGGGGCCATGGCCAACGCCCGCACCAGTCCTTCCCCTGCTCCTTTCGAGGAAGGACGGTACACGTCCCCGGCCACCAGGGTCACCTGGGCACTGGGGAAATCCACCCCGGTGCGGTTGATCAGGGTCGCCATGCCCACCAGGACGAGCCCGTCTTCGCCCAGGACCGCGGTGTAGCTGGCCCCCCAGGCGAGGCCGCCGGCCAGGTAGCGGAGGGTGATCGCCGCCGGGCCCGGGGTGGCCCCGCGGTACCCCAACCGCACCGTCTGCTGCTCGGGCAGCCGGGCCAGGACGCGATCGTAGCTCGCCAGGAACAGGAGGCCATCGGCGGTGGCGAGGACGAGCCCGTCGGTAACCGCGACGAGGCGCCCCTCCAAGCGCTCCCCGTGGGCGAACACCTGCACCGTCTCCCCCACCAGCCCCGCGAGATCGGGCACGCCCGACCAACGGGGCTCAACCTGGGTCAGGGGAAGGCCATCGATGGTGAGGCTGTCCAGGAGGATGGTGTGGGGGAGGTCGCCCAGGACGAGCTCGCCTTCCCGGGCCAGGGTCACGGTCCGCGTCTCCAGAACAAGCCCGAAGCCGCCGGAGTAGAGGACAAGCTCAGGGGCGGAAAGCCCGACCATCGCCCACAGTAAAAGGGCCGTAAAAGCAAACATCTTGCGCACAGGGATCACCCACCTTTGCCGCATGTTATCCGGCGAGCGAGGCCAGGTAAAGCCACGCCGAGCGCCGTCGGCCGCCTAGGCCCCCAACCCGTTCAACCGCGGTGAAGGGGGTGTTTTCGCAGTGTGGTTCAGGGCTTCCGCCACGCCTCCCGTTGGGCGGCGAGCCACGCCGCGGTGCCCCGGGCCGCCCGGTCCCGCAGGTTTTCGATGTGGTAACCCGGCGGGCACCCGGGCCGATCGTCGGGCACGAACTCCCGAAGCTCCCGACATGGGAAGTCCGGACAGAGGCCGCAGTGCTCGATGTCCCGGGCGAGGCAGCACCGCACGAACGGGCAGTCCAGGTGCTGGAGGGGGATGCAGCCCGGGCACTTCCGCGAAAAGTGTGGGCACTTCCCACACCAATCCCCGCATGCGCCCGCCTCACGGTGGCCCATCGCCCGGTAGGGTAACGGCTTTCGCCCTGGTCGGCCAGCCAGCGCCTACCGACCGGGGTGAGCCCGCGCCACGGCCTGGCCGGCGAGCAAGGCCGCAACCGCCCGTTTCAGGGCGGACACGTTGTCCCCGGTCTTGGCGGAGATGCAGATGTGGGGGATCGCCTCGAGCTGGAGCGCCGCAAGCCGCGCCTGTTGCGCTTCGCTCTCGACGAGGTCGATCTTGTTGAGCACGTGCAGGATGGGGGGATGGGGTTCCCCCGGCCGAAGGATCTCCTTGGCGATCACCCGCCGCACGACCCGGAGGTGGTCCGGCGCGGACGGGGAGGAGGCATCGAGGACGAGGAGCAGGAGGTCCGCGTCGTGCACGGATTCCAGCGTGGCGTGGAACGCGGGCACGAGCTGGTGGGGCAGGTCCCGGATGAACCCCACCGTGTCCGTCACCACCACCACCCCGCCTCCGGGGAGGGGGACCCTCCGGACACGGGTGTCCAGGGTGGCGAACAGCTTGTCCTCTACGAGCACGTCGCTTTGGGTGAGTTGGTTGAACAGGGTGGACTTGCCGGAGTTGGTGTACCCGACGATGACCACCTCGGGCGGGCCGGCCTTGCGGCGGCGACGGCGGCGGATGTCCCGGGCCTGGTGGGCCCGCGCGAGTTCCCCACGGATGGCTTGGATCCGCCGCCGCACGGCGCGCCGGCCCTGCTCGAGGCGCGTTTCCCCAGGGCCGCGGGTGCCGATCCCCCCGCCGGGATCGGTGAGGGCCTGCCCCCATCCCCGGAGGCGCGGGAGGAGGTACTCGAGCTGGGCCAGCTCCACGGCCAGGGCCGCTTCCTTGGTCCCGGCGCGCTGAGCGAAGATGTCCAGGATGAGCTGGGAGCGATCCACCACCTTGAGGCGGGTCGCCTCCTCCAGGTTGCGGGCCTGGGCCGGGGAGATCGCGGCCCCCACGATGAGCGTATCTGCCCCCACCTCTGCGGCCAGGCTCCGGATCTCCCCGGCCTTGCCCCGGCCGAGGAACGTGGCCGGATCGGGGCGTGCTCGCCGCTGCACGAGTTGGGCCATCACCGCCACCCGGGCCGTGCGCGCCAGGGCTGCCAGCTCCGCCATCCGCTCGTCGGGGTCAACCTCGGGTTGAGGAGATAGGACGTCGGCCAGGATCGCCCGTTCCTGCCCATAGACCCGGGCCCGCCGGCCGAGGTAGTCCTCGATGGCCGGGATCAGGGTTCGCTTGCCTCCCATACCGTTGCCCCCAACCCTCGAAGTTTCCCCACAAAGTCCTCGTAGCCGCGGGCGAGGTGGCCCCCCCCGCGGATCTCGGTGCGCCCGTGGGCGGCCAGGGCAGCCAGCACCACCGCTGCCCCGGCACGGATGTCGGTGGCCTGCACCGTTGCCCCGTGAAGCCCGCTCACGCCTTCGGTGATCGCCGTGTTCCCGGAAACGCGGACCCTCGCCCCCATGCGCACGAGCGCCTCCACCTGGCCGAACCGGGATTCGAACACGGTCTCCGTCACCGTGGCCTGTCCTTCGGCCAGGCACAGGAACGCCACCAGCGGTGGCTGGAGGTCGGTGGGGAACCCGGGATAGGGACCAGTCTGCACGTTCACCGCATGAGGACGGGCCGACGCTGCGACCCGCACCGCCGCTTCCTCTACCGCCACCTCCACCCCGGCCTGGGAGATCTTGGCGAGCAGCGCATCCAGGTGGTCCGGCCGCACTCCGGTCACGGTCACCGTCCCCCGGGTGATCGCCCCGGCGAGGAGGTAGGTTCCGGCCTCGATCCGGTCGGGGATCAGCCGGTGCGTGGCCCCCTCAAGCTCCGGCCGCCCACGGATGACCACCCGGTCCATGTGCCACACCACGTCCGCCCCCATCGCGGAGAGGAGGCGGGTCAGGTCCACCACTTCCGGCTCCCGGGCTGGGTTGACCACCACCGTCTCCCCCTCGGCCAGTGCCCCGGCCAGGAGGACTTGCTCCGTGGCCCCCACCGACGGGTAGTCGAGGTACACCGTGGACCCCCGAAGCTGGCAGGCCTTGGCGTGGACGACACCGCCGTCCACGGCGATCTCCGCCCCCAGGCAGGCCAGCCCCCGCAGGTGGAGGTCCACCGGCCGTGGGCCGATGGCGCACCCGCCGGGAAGAGGCATCCACACCTCACCGGTGCGGGCGAGGAGGGGCCCCAGGGCGAGGAACGAGGCGCGCATGCGCTGGACGACAGCATCCGGGGCGGCTTGGGCGAGCTCATCCCCCCCGCAGAGCCGGACCGTGCCCCCCTCTCGCCCCACCTCCTTCCCCAGGGTGCGGGCCAGGGTGAGGGCGGTGTCCATGTCCAGGAGGCGCGGGGCATTCTCGATAACCACCGGGTCCGTGGTGAGGAGCGAGGCCATCACCGCGGGCAAGGCGGCGTTCTTGGCCCCGGACGCTTGCACCGTGCCGACCAGGGGACGGCCGCCGTCGACGACGATCACGGGAGCAGGGGTACCGGGTCCACCGGGTTGTCCCCCTGGCGGACCTCGAAGTGGAGGTGAGGACCAGTCGAAAGCCCGGTGTTCCCGGACCGGGCGATGGGTTGCCCTGCTTCCACGAACTGGCCTGGGAACACCAGGAGCCGCGATAGATGGCCGTAATAGGTGGTGTACCCGTTCCCATGGTCGATGACCACGAGCAAGCCATAGCCCCCCTGCCAGTCGGCCTCCACCACCCGCCCCGGGGCGGCGGCGTACACCGTGGTCCCCTCGGGAAGGGCGATGTCCACCCCGGAGTGGAACGAGGGCACCCGGTAGATGGGGTGAACGCGGGGTCCGAACGGGGACGAGATCGGCCCTCGCGCCGGCCATACGAACAGGCTGCTCCGCCCTCGGCCGAGCTCGACCGCGGTGGCCTGGGGCACCGTCCCCGGGGCGGGCACGAGGAGCCGCGCACCTGGTGACGGCTCGCCGGCAAGGTTGTTGGCGCTGCGGATCGCGTCCTCGGCCACGTCATAGGTCTTGGCGATGTCGGCCACGGTCTGCCCCGGCTTCACCGTGTGCAGCACCCCCCCTTGGGGGATGTAGAGGAGCTGGCCCGGGCGTACCAGCGACGGGTCGGCGATCTCGTTGCTGGCCACGAGGTACGCAAGGGGGACGCCGTGCCGGTCGGCGATTCCGGACAAGGTATCCCCCGGGCGGACCACGTAGGTAGGAAAAGCGGAGGCGGTCGCCGGCGGCGGGGCCACCGGCCCCCCCGCCTGGGGGCTCGGGAGGAACGGGACCAAGAGGAGCGGGAGGAACAGGAGGGCGATGGCCACCGCCAGGATCGGGTTGTCACTCACTGTTCATCAACTCCAGGAACTGCTTGTTCGTCCGCGTCTGTTCCATCTTCTGCTTGATGAACTCCAGGGCGCTTCCTGGATCCGGCATCTCCGCGAGGAGCTTACGCAGGATCCACACCCGGCGAAGGACATCCGGCTTGAGGAGAAGTTCCTCTTTTCTCGTGCCCGATTGGATGAGGTCGATGGCCGGGAAGAGCCGCCGGTTGGCGAGATCCCGGTTCAGAACAAGCTCCATGTTCCCGGTGCCCTTGAACTCCTCGAACACCACCTGGTCGAGGCGAGATCCCGTGTCGACGAGCGCGGTGGCGATGATGGTGAGGGACCCTCCTTCCTCGAGGTTCCGGGCCGCCCCGAAGAACTCCTTCGGCTTGTAGAGGGCGGTGGGGTCGATCCCACCGGAGAGGAGCTTCCCGGACGGGGTGATGGACAGGTTGTAGGCACGGGCCAGGCGGGTCAGGGAGTCCATGAGGATCACCACGTCGTACCCCACCTCCACCAGGCGCTTGGCCTCGGCCGTGGCCAGCTCCGCCACCCGGGTGTGGTGCTGGGGCTCCATGTCGAACGTGGCCGCGATCACCTCGGCCCGTGTCACCGAGCGCCGGAAGTCCGTTACCTCCTCCGGCCGCTCGTCCACGAGCAGGATGAGGAGGCGCACGTCCGGGTAATTGGCCTCCAGGCCTTGGGCGATGTGCTTGAGGAGGGTGGTCTTGCCCGCCTTGGGCGGGGACACGATGAGCCCACGCTGCCCCTTGCCGATAGGGGAAAACAGGTCGATCATCCGCGTGGAGAGCTCCTCGGCGTTGTGCTCCAGGACGAGCTGCTCGTTCGGGTGGAGCGGGGTCAGGTGCTGGAAGTCCGCTCGCTTGCGCACAGCCTCGGGGTCCATCCCGTCCACCTGGTCCACCTTGAGCAGGGCGAAGTAGCGCTCCCCTTCCCGGGGTGGGCGGACCAGGCCCTGCACGATGTCCCCGTCCTTGAGAGCGAACCGCTTGATCTGGGACGGGGACACGTACACGTCGTACCGGCTGGGGAGGCAGGATCTCTCCCGGAGGAACCCGTAGCCGTCGGGCATGATCTCCAGCACGCCCTCGGTCACCAACTCCTGGCGTTCGGCCAGGATGCGCATCGTGGCGAGCTCCAGCTCGGCCGGGGCGAGCTCGCCGAAGCCGTTGACCCCAAGGTTTTGCGCGAGCTCCTGGAGCTTCTCCGGGCCAAGTGCGCGTACCTCGGTCATCTGCATGCCGATCACCTCACGCAAGACAGGTAACGCTCAGGTGGATCAGGCCAGTGTCCCCATGGGACACGGCCGGTATGGGTGTGAGGATCCCTCGGGTTGGGAGATGAGGTACCATCGAACCGCCCCCTTTGCCGTGACGAAACGCTTTCTAGTTTAAATCTTCTTGAAAAAGGACTTGAGGACATCCCAATACATGGCCATGCGATCGACCATCCCCGCCCAAAACCCGCGTTTCTCTTCCTTGCGCACGTGGCTTACCCCGCACAGGACCACTTTTTTTTGGCGCCATCCTTCCTTCAACGCTAGCTTGGTCAGGGCAGCTTCGATCCCGAACTCCGTGTCCTCCACCGCCCCACTGGCCCGCTCCCAGTTCTTGCGGGACATCACCCGCTGGCCAGACAGGAAGGACGCGATCCGTTGGGAAAGGTCGGTGGCCATACGCCCCTCCCGGAACACGCCGATCACCACGTCTGCATCCCCCTCCGCATAGGCGCGGATCATGTCCTCCACGTGGTGGACGCGGAGGCCGGTAAGGTCCGCATCAAGAAACAGGAGCACATCACCTTGAGCGTTCGCTACCCCTGCCGCCATCGCCGCGGCCTTGCCGCGATTGGCCGGGAGACGCACCACATGCACCCCGTAACCATCCGCCACTTCCGCGGTGCCATCGGTGGATCCATCGTCCACAACGACAATCTCGCCCACCGAGGGCGCAGAGAGCAACGGTTCCAGGACGGCTCCAATCCTTTCCGCTTCGTTGTACGCCGGGATGATGGCTGAGACTTTCATGGGTTGGCCAACCGGTCAAGCACTGTGTACAACCAGTATAGCGCGGGACGGGCTCCTGATCAACTGGACTCGGCACGGAGGAGGTCGTACACGGCATGGGTCAAGGCGTCGGGTTCGGCCGGGACCTTCCGCTGCGCCCCGTCCCGGCGCCGCTCCAGGTCCACCTCGCCCTGGGCCAACGCCCGCGGCCCGATCACCACGAGCACCGGGATCCCGAGGAGCTTGGCGTCGTGGAACTTCTCCCCGGCCGTTCTCTCCCGGTCGTCCACCAGCACCTCCAGCCCGGCTCGGTCCAGGCATTCGGCGACCCGGACGGCGAACGTGGCATGGTCCGGACGGTCCGGGTTGAGCACGGCAATGAACGCGTGGAACGGGGCCACGGAGGCCGGCCAGATGATGCCCTGGTCGTCGTGATGGCGCTCGATCACCGCGGCGAGGAGCCGCCCTGTCCCGATCCCGTAGCAGCCCATGATCAGGGGCCGCGGCCTTCCTTCGCGGTCGAGGAACGTCGCCCCCAGCGCCTCGGAGTATTTGGTCCCCAGCTTGAAGATGTGCCCGAGCTCGATCCCTCGCGTGACGCGGAGGGTCCCCCCGCAGCGGGGACACCGGTCGCCGTCCCGGGCCATCGCCACGTCCACCACGAGGTCGGCGGAGAAATCACGGGGGAAATTGACGTTCCTGAGGTGCCACCCCTCCCGGTTCGCCCCGGCCACGAGGTTGCGGGCCTTGGGGATGGAATCGTCCACCACCACCTTGACCCCATCCCCCCTGATGCCGATGGGCGAGGCATAACCGGGGACCGCGCCCACCGCGGCGATGTCGGCCTCGGTGGCCGGGGCGAGGTCCGTGGTCCCCACGGCCCGGGCGAGCTTGGCCTCGTTCACCTCGAGGTCTCCACGGATCACCACGAACACGAGCTCGCCCTTGCCCCGGTAGAACACGGCCTTGGCCGTCTTCCGCTTGGGGACCCCGAGGAAGCTCGCCACCGCGTCGATCGTGTAGCAGTTCGGGGTAGCCACCTTCTCCAGCGGGCGCTCCCGTTCCCCCTCGTCGGCATCCTTGATCGCCACCGCTCCCTCTCGGTTGGCCGCATAATCGCCGCGCTCGCACTGGACGAAGGTGTCCTCACCGTATTCGCTGGGGAGCATGAACTCGTGGGACCCCGAGCCGCCCATCAGCCCGGGATCGGCCTCCACCGGGAGAGGCGCGAGGCCACAGCGCCGGAAGATGTTCAGGTAGGCCCGGTACACCTGGGGGTAGTAGCGGTCCAGGTCCTCGAAGCTCTCGTGGAAGCTGTAGGCGTCCTTCATCGTGAACTCCCGCACCCGAACGAGGCCGCCGCGGGAGCGGGGCTCGTCGCGGAACTTTGTCTGGATTTGGTAGAGCATCAGGGGAAGCTGGCGCCAGGATTGGATCTCCCGCCGGGCGAGGTCGGTCACCACCTCCTCGTGGGTGGGGCCGAGGACCATGTCCCGCCCGGCGCGATCCCGGAACCGCACGAGCTGGGACCCGAAATCCTCAAGCCTCCCGGTCTTGGCCCACAGTTCCGCCGGATGGACGATGGGCATGTGAAGCTCACACCCGCCGATGGCGTCCATCTCCTCGCGGATGATGGCCTCGATCTTCCGCAGCGCCCGCCACGCCAGCGGGAGGTAGGTGTAGATCCCGGCAGCGAGGGGACGGATCATCCCCGCCCGCAACATCAGGCGGTGGCTGGGGAGGTCCGCATCGGCAGGGTCTTCCTTCCACGTGGGGAGCAAATATTGACTGGCACGAACGTAGGCCATCGTTACCCTAAGATTAGCGGAAAAGGTCCCGCAGGGCAACGGCCAGCTCGTCCGGTCCATCGACCATCGTCGCCGGGACAGGGAGCGCGGCCAGGAAGTGTCCGCCGTACGACTGGGTCGCGATCCGGGGGTCGGCGAGCACCACCGCACCGCGGTCGAGCGGGGTGCGCACAAGGCGGCCTACGCCCTGGCGCAGCTTGAGCACCGCCCGCGGCAGGAACAGCTCGTGAAACGGGCTGCCGCCCCTGGCCTGGATCCGCTCCGCTTCCGCCTCGGCCACCGGGTCAGTGGGCACGGGGAACGGGAGGCGGACGATCACGAGGAGCTCCAGCTCCTCGCCGGGGAGGTCGATCCCCTCCCACAGCGTGTCCAACCCGAACAGGAGGACCGGCGGTGGGTGGCGGCGGAATCGGGCCACCAACTGGTCGCGCTCCCCATCGCGGCCCTGGACGAGGATGGGGACCTCGGGGAGATGCTCGGCGGTGGCGACGAGCAGGCGGCGGGACGTGAACAGGACGAGGCCCTTGCGGGGGGCAGCGGCCAGCGCCTTCCCCAGGGATTGGGCCAGGGCCGCTGGATAGCCCGGATCGTCAGGGTGGGGAAGGTACCGGAGGACGAACGCCCGGACGCGGCGGTAGGAAAAGGGCGAAGGCCAGGAGAAAAACGGGGTGCGGTCCGGGTCCAGGCCGAGTTCGCGGGCGATGGCGGTGGCGTCGTCCCCCACGGCCAACGTGGCCGAGGTCAACACCCCGGCCTGGATCTCTGTCCACAACTGCTCGGCCAGCGTCTCCCCCACTTCCACCGGGGAGGCGGTGAGGACGAGGCCGGTGGGCCCACGCGCATACCAGAACACGAACCCTTCCCCGTCCGGAGCGAGGAGGAACCGGACGAGCCCCGCCAGCCGGCCGGCCTCGGCGGCCATGGCCGCGGCTTGCTCCGCCTCCTCCTCCGGGAGATCCCGGGCCAGATCGGCCAGGGCTTCGGCCAGTTCGGCCACGGCCTGGGCCAACGCCGTCCCGGCCGGGGAAAGGGGGCGCACATTGTCTGGCTCGTAGCGCCCGATCTCCCGCTCGAACGTGGCGGAGGCCGCTTTCCAAAACGCCCGGTGCGTGGCCACCGCCCGCTCCCAGCCGCGGATTGCGGCCTCCACACCGGCGAGCTCTCCCCAGCCTGCAAGGAGCCCGGCCGGGCCGCGGCGCAGCTCTCCGAGGAGCCGGGGGATCACGGTCGGGGTGAGGCTCAGGCTCAGCGCCTCGCGCATCGCTCCGGGAAAGCCGTGGGCTTCGTCCACCACCAGGAACCGGTACGGGCCGAGGAGCTTCCCCTTGCCGGCGAGGTCGGCGCCGAGGAGGGCGTGGTTGACCACCACCAGCCGGGCCGCCCGCGCCCGGTCCCGGGCCGCCCAGGACGGGCAGCGGCCCCACCACGGGCAGGCCGCCCCGCCACACCGGTACGGGATGTCCCTGAGCTCGGCGAGGAGCGACGGACCCCCGGGGACAGACCGCAGCGCCGTCAGCTCGTCCAAGTCGCCGCTCGCGGTGCGCTCGGCCCAGGCGAGGAGGGGGACAAGGATCTCCGGGGGCAGGAGCCGCCGACGTGCGTCCTCCAGCCGTCGGGGGCACAGGTAGTTCTCCCGGCCCTTGAGGAGGGCGCACGGGACGTTCACCCCCAGCTCAGCAATCAGGAAGGGAAGGTCCCGCTGCCAGAGCTGCTCCTGGAGGGCGCGGGTACGGGTGGCCACCACCGCCCGCTCCCGCCCCCCCGCCAGGGCGAGGAGGAGGGGGACGAGGTAGCCAAACGTCTTGCCCGTGCCTGGACCGGCCTCGAGCAGCCACACGCCCCCTTGCTCCAGCGCCGCGCGCACGGCCTGGGCATACGCCCGTTGCTGGGGGCGCCGGTGGAGGCGGCTTTGCGCCTCCAGGCGGGCGAACGCCTCGTCCACCCCTGGGGGCGGCGACCGGGCCTTGGCCGGGCGGGGAGGCGGGGGCTTCCGGGGGACGAGCCAGCCCGGATCTGGGAGGAGCCCCTGGATCACGGCCTGCGCGCCGGGAGGAAGTGCGCCCACCGCCGCCAGCGCCGCCAGGAACACGCGCCCCGTGGCCTCGGCCTGGGCTGCGGCGTCCTCGGCAGCGGGCACGGGCAGGCCCAACCTGTGGATCAGGGCGGGAAGGGTATGGTCGGCCTCGCCTGGCCACACCGCGCGGGACAGGACCAACATGTCCACCCACCGCGCCTCGGGGAGCCGGTCGAACGCCTCGGCCAGTGCGGCCCGCAGGCGGGGCGCGTCGTGGGCGACGAAGGGGAACCCGGCGAATTGAGCCAGGCGCTCGTCCCGTCCGAGGATCCCGCCGGATTCACCCTGGCCACCGCAGGAGACCCGCACGGTCTCCGTGGGTTTCCCGTCGCGGAAGAGCACCAGCGCAAGTGCGTTTTTGTCCAGTGCGACGGCGACGAACTCCACTGCAGTTACGGCTTCAGCCGGTACAAGAGGTCGATGCGGCGGACCACCCCTACCAGGTGCCCGTCCGCGTCCACCACCGGGATCTGTTTGAGTCCCTTACGGATCATGATGTCCGCGATGTGAAAGTCGCCATCGTCGGGACGCACGGTGACCACCTCCCGGGTCATGAACTTGGCGATGGGTTCATGCGCGATCTCCCCGAGCCTCCGGGCGAGCTGGTTCACGCTGGGGAGGAAGGACGCCGACTGCAGCATGTCCAGGTATCCCGGCAGGGCGGCCCGGATGAGGTCGCGTTCGGACACGATGCCCACCACCCGTCCCTCCTCGTCCACCACCGGAAGCGAGGTCAGCCCGGATTGGTCCATGAGGTAGATGACCCGGGTGACCGGGGTGTCCAGGTCCGCCGCGGTCAGGTCCCGGCGCATCAGCTCACGGGCCTTCATCCGCCCCCCTTAGGCCGGATCACCACATGGTCGAGCTCCCGTTTGATGGCCGCTTCGTCCAGGCACAGCTTTTCCTCGACCTCGGCCGTGGCCACCGCCGCCGCCATCCCATACTTGACGGCATCGAGGAGAGCGGCCCCACGCGCGAGCTCCACGAGGATCCCGCCCACCAACGCGTCGTCGGCCCCCACCAGGTTCTTAAACGTGGTCAGGGGGACCTTGGCCTCCAGTTCCCACACCCCATCCGGGGTGATCAGGATGTCCCCGGTCACGTGGTGGGAGATGAGGCAGGCGGTGACCCCGCACTCCACGGCCCGCCTGCCGGCCCGGATGATCTCCTCTTCCGTGCGGAGGGGCATGTCCCAAAACCGGAGCTCCTCCCGCACGTCGGGCTTGGCCAGGTACGGCCCTTCCTGGACCGCCTCCACCAGGGGACTACCGCCGGCATGGAGCACTGTGGGCACGCCCCGCAGCTTGGCCAGTTGGACCAACGTGCGGTAGAAGTCGTCCGGGATTCCCGGGGGCAGGGCCCCGGCCAGCACCACGTGTTCCGCCCGCGCCAGCATGCGCTCGTACTTGCGGAGGAAGATGTCCACCGCGGGGTGCGGGACCTCCGGCCCCTCCTCGTGGATCCGGACCGGGTGGTACTCCTTGCCTTGTTCGAGGATGGTGACGTTGGTCCGGCTTTCCCCCTCGATCCACACGAAGTTCGCGGTCACACCCCACGCCAAGAGGTCCCGGAGGATGATCTGCCCGGTGTGTCCGGCGAGGAACCCCATCGCCACCGTGTCCACCCCATGGGCGGAGAGGAAGACGGAGACGTTGATCCCCTTTCCGCCCGCGGAAGTACTGGACTTGATGGCGCGGATCACGATCTCCTCCTCCACCCGCTCCAGGGACAGGGGGAGGTGATCCACCCGGTAGAACTTGTCCAGGGTCGGGTTGAGGGTGACGGTGAGGATCATCGCACCCGCTCCTGGCCGATCATCGCCCCTGCGGTCGCCCCCTCCACCGCCACCTCCACGAGCTTCCCGATCATACCCGTATCCCCCGGGAAGAGCACGGTGCGGAAGTCCCGCGTCTTGCCCATCACCAAGCCCTTATCGGAGAGGTAGGCCTCGGCCAGCACCTCCACCGTGGTCCCGATGCGCTCCCGGTGGAGCTCCCGGGCGATGTCGCGGGTAACGGCGAGCACCTCCGCCAGGCGCCGCCGCTTCTCCGCGGGAGGGACGGAGTCGGGGAGGGCGGCGGCCCGGGTCCCCGGCCGCGGCGAGTACGCGGCCACGTACACCGTGCCGAAGCGCACCTCCTCGATCAGGGATAGGGTGTCCCGGAAGTCGGCCTCCTCCTCTCCGGGGAAGCCGACGATGACGTCGGTGGTGATGTTCACGCCCGGGATCCGCTCCCGGAGCCGGCGGACGAGCTCGAGGTACTGGGCGCGGGTGTAGCCGCGCCCCATCGCCCTGAGGACCCGGTCGCTCCCGGACTGGACGGCAAGGTGCACGTGCTCGCAGATGTTATCCCCTTCGGCGATGGCGGCGATGGCCTCATCGGTCATGTACGCGGGGTGGGAGCTGGTGAACCGGATGCGGGGTATCGGCACGCGGGCGGCGGCACGGAGGAGTCGGGCAAAGTCCGTGTCCCCTCCCAGGTCGCGCCCGTACGCGTCCACGTTCTGCCCGAGCAGGGTTACCTCCTGATACCCCTGCGCGGCCAGGTCCTGGAGCTCGTTCATAACCGCAACAAGCGGGCGGGAGCGCAGGGGCCCCCGCACCCAGGGCACGACGCAATAGGCGCAGGCGTGGGAGCACCCTTCGGCGATGGTCACGTACGCCTGGAATCGGCTCCGGCGGAGGACGGGCAAGGCTTCAACGCCGTCGGGGTCCGGCAGGAACGCAAAGTGCTCCCCGCGCCTCGCCCGCTCGATGAGGCGAGGCAGCTCCGCGATGCGGGCCGTGCCGAACGCGAAGTCCGCCCCTGGACAGATCCGGAAGATCGCGTCCCGCCGCCCCTGGGGCATGCATCCCCCCACGCCGATCACGAGCGGGCGCTCCCGGCGCAGGCGTTCGAGCTCCCCCACCCGCCCGGCAGCCTTGTCCTCGGCCCGCTGGCGGACCATGCACGTGTTCAGGATGACCACGTCCGCCTCCTCGGGCTGGGCGACGAGGGCATACCCCGCCGCGGCGAGCACCCCCGCGATCTCCTCCGAGCGGTGTTCGTTGAGCTGACAGCCCCACGTAAGCACACACGCCTTCATATGTGGGAAAAGATAACCGACTTGTCCCGGCGGGCTCAACCGCGGTGGGAGGGGGATGGGATCACCGGTTATGATCGGGCGTGCAGCACCGGGTGGATCGGTACCTCGCGCGGGAGATCGTGCCACCGTTTGGGGTGGCCCTGCTCGCGTTCCTGGTGTTCATCGGCCTGGAACTCGTGATCTCCCTGTCCGATGCCGTGTTCGCCCGGGGGGCGGGGGCCGCGGAGATGCTGCGCCTCCTCCTCTACAAGCTCCCGAGCCTCCTTACCTTCGCCATCCCCGCCGGGGCCCTCCTCGCCACCTTCCTCGCGTTCGGTCGCCTGGCCGCGGACCGGGAGCTCCTTGCCTTTCAAGCCCTTGGGTACTCCCTACGGCGCCTGACCGTGCCGTTCCTCCTGTTCGGGGTCGCGGCGAGCGCGCTTTCCTTCTCGCTCGGGGAGTTCGGCGCCCCCCCGGCCGAGGCCGCCTACCGCCGGGAGCTCATGGCGATCCTGTACCGGGGGTCGGTGCCGAGCATCCAGGAGGACGTGTTCTTCCGTGGGGCGGAGGGGGAGCTCTACTACGTGGAGCGGTACGACGGGCAGCGGGTGATGGGGGTGGTGGTGTACGACCTCCGCGGCAGGCTGTACCCCCAGGACGGGCCGTTCCCGAACGTGATCACCGCCCGTGAGGGCTGGTTCCGCGGGGGGACGCTGGAGCTCCACGGCGGGCGGGTGCTGCGGTTCGCCTCGGACGGGGGGCTGGAGGAGCTGGTGCGGTTCGAACGCTTGTCCCTGGAGGTGGGGGAGGACGTGCAGCGGGCAGTGCTGGGCGGCAAGACCCCGAGCGAAATGTCCCTGCGCGAGCTTGCGGAGCGCATCGACCTCTTGCGCCGGAGCGGGCTCGATCCCCGGGCGCTGGTGGTGGAGTACCACGGGAAGCTCGCGATCTCCGTGGCGGCGTTCGTGTTCGTGCTGTTCGGCGCCCCGCTGGGGGCGCTCCTCGGGCGACGCGGCCGGGCCACCGGCGCCATCGCCGGGTTCCTCCTCGCCGCCGCCGCCCAGGCCTTGTTCGTCTGGGCCCGCACCATGGCCCGCCGCGGCGTGCTTCCGGCGTTCCTCGGGGGGTGGCTCCCCCACATCGCGTTCGGCCTGCTCGGACTGGTGCTGTTCCTGGCGGTGGACCGGCTCCGCCTGCGGGGGACCCTGGCGTTCCTGCTTCTGGCGATGATCGGGGTGGGCGCGGGTGCTGCCCCTCCGTTCGCCGAGTTGTGGGCGGACGAGCTCGTGTTGGATTCCGCGGGCACGGTCCTCACCGGGACCAGGGTCCGCGCCCACTTCCAAGGGTACACGCTCGTCGCCGCGCACCTGGTGGCGAGGGAAGAGGAGGGGTGGACGGTGGAGGCGACCCAGGCCTCCCTCACCGGTTCCGACGGCGAGCTCCAGGCCGAGCACCTCACCGTGCGCTTCACCCCCGACGGGGAGCCGGCCGGGGCGGTGGCCGCGGGCTTCGCCGGCCGGTCCACGTTCCGTGGCCCAGAGAAGGAGGAGACGCTCCTCTTCTCCGGGGCATGGGGGGAAGCCGAGCTCGCGGACGGGGAACTGGTGCGGCTCGAGGCGCGGTCGGTGCGGTTCACCACCTGCCCCTGTTTCCCTCACGCCCCCTACCTCGTACGCGCCGATCGGTTCGTGCTCCGGCCCGCGAAGTGGCTGTTCGCCGAAGGGGTGACGGTGGAGTCGTTCGGCGTTGCCGTGGGTTGGCTCCCGTTCTACGCGGCCCGCCTGGGGGAGGAGGCATCGCCCCTGTTCCCCGAGGTGGGCCGGGCCGGGGCGGATTGGCTCTTGCGTTGGTCCTTCCCCTGGGCCTTCGGGGAAGGGGTGGCGGGGGCGGCAGATCTCACCTGGTACGTGGGGACGGGACGGGTCGACCCGGCCATCCAGGCGGTGTGGGATACAGGGGGGATCTGGGCTAGCCCTACCGGCCTGCGGTTGCGCGCGGAAGGGCGGTGGGAGGGCGAGCCGTGGCGGGCGGCGCTGCGGGTGACCGAGGACCAGCTCTCCGCGGACCTGTCCGGGGACCTGGCGGGGTGGGCGTGGTCCCTGTCCTGGGGGCGGGTGGAGGCGGGAGACCAAACCTACGAGCGCATGCCCGAGTTCTCGCTCACGCGGCCCAAGGTGGAGTGGCTGGATGGGACGTTGGCCGTCACGCTCTCCGGCGGCCGCTTCCGCGAAGGGCAGACGGAGAGCTTGCGGGCCGGGGTGGACCTCTCCTGGTCCCGCCGGTGGGTCGTGGGGCCGGCCGTCGTGGACGTTCCGTGGCGGTTGGGGGTTGACCAGTACCGGGAGGCAGGGCGCGCCTTCTTCTCGCTGTCCCCACGGCTGACGGTGGGGGGGCTGTCCTTCGGGTACCAAGGGCGGTGGGAGGTCGGCCGGTCGCCGTTCGATTTCGACGCGACTCCGCCCCTGAGTCGGCTCGCGCTCGAGCTTGCCACCCGCGCCGGGGGGTGGCGGGAACGGCTGTCCCTCGGGTGGGACCTGGCCGCGGAGGCGGCGCTCCCAGCGAGGTGGAATCTCTCCCGGCCCGGGCTGTCCTGGGAGGTCACGTTCCTCCCGGCCCCCTTCGCCCTGCACGGGAGCACGTGGTCCCTGAGCTGGCAGGACGAGGGGGTGGCGGTCATCGTGGTCGGCGGGTTCCGCGCTTCCCCGTGGCGGTGGGAGGACACGCTGGTCAAAGGGCACTGGTCCGGGGAGGCGTTCTCCCTGTCCGGCGGGGCACGGGTGGCGGCTTCCCCGGCGCGGGTGACCAGGGTAGCGCTCGCCGGGGAGTGGCGGCCGGTCCCGGAGTGGGGCCTCGGGCTCGCGCTGGAATACGACGGCCCGACGGCGCGCCTCGTGCAGTTGGAGGGGAGCGTTGTCCGTGTGTTCGCCGGGTGCTTGCGGGTGGGGGTGGTTGCCACCCTCACCGGGATCCGGTTCACGGTGGAGGTGCCCGCGTTCCCCCAGGCCAAGATCCGGTTTGCTCCGCTGGACGAGGGCCTGCAGATCGGGGAGTAGTATAATTGGGTACGTATGACCAGGAAGAAGAGGATCCCTGACTGGCTTACGGCGAGCCGGGTCCTGATCGCCCTGGCCATCTTGGCCCTAATCCCCGCCGGTCCCCGGGCCTTGCGGGCGGTGGCCTGGCTCCTCCTCGTGGGGTGGACCACCGACATCGTGGACGGGCGCCTTGCCCGCCGGTGGGAGAAGGAACCCAGTTGGATCGGAGAGCACGATTTCCAGATCGACATGCTCATGGTGCTCGCCAGCGCGGTGTACCTGGTGGCCACCGGCCTCGTGCCCCGCGCCGTGGGCATCGTGTACCTCGCGGTGGGGCTCCTGGTCGCCCTGGCCGTGCACAGCCGCTCCGCCCAGTTCCTTCGGTTCAAAGCGGTGACGATGCTGATCGCCTTCCCCTGGGTGTTCCTCCCGTTCGTGGTGGCCTACTTTTACGATCCGTTGGCTGCCTACGTGGGGCTGGCGTGGACGGCGGGCGCCCTCCTCGTGGACCGGCGCCGGTTCGCCGGGGTGGTGGGGGACTTCCTGTCCGGGGCCCGCGCGTTCTTGCGCCGACCGTGAGCCCTTGTTAGAGGAGCCGGCTCGGGGTCCGTTCGAGGTGGGCGTAGGCCTTGTCCGTGGCCAGCCGTCCCTGGGGGGTACGGCGGATGAACCCCAACGCGATCAGATAGGGTTCGTAGAGCTCGGCGATCGTGTCCGGGTCCTCCCCCAGGGCCGCGGCCAACGTCTCCAACCCCACCGGTCCCCCGTCGAACCGATCGATGACGACCCCCAGGATCTTGCGATCCAACCCGTCCAGTCCCTTCTCGTCGATGCCCAGCATGGACAAGGTTTCCTCGGCCACGGCCAGGCTCACCGTGTTGGTCCCGGCCACCTGGGCCACATCGCGGGCCCGGCGGAGGAGGCGGAGGGCGATGCGGGGCGTGCCCCGGGCCCGGGTGGCCAGCTCCCGGGCCGCCCGTTCCTCCACGTCTACCCCCAGCCGGGGCGCGACCCGGCGGATGATCTCGGCCAGCTCCTCCGGCCGGTAGAAGTCGAGACGGAACACGACCTCGAACCGATCCCGGAGGGGGGCGGTGAGGAGCCCCTCCCGGGTCGTGGCCCCGACCAGGGTGAACGGGGCGAGGTCCAGGCGGATGGAACGGGCGTGGGGGCCCTCCCCGAGGACGATGTCCAGCTTGTACTCCTCCATCGCCGGGTACAGGATTTCCTCCACCTGGGGTCGCAGGCGATGGATCTCGTCCACGAAGAGCACATCGCCCGGGGAGAGGTGGGTGAGGATCGCTGCCAGGTCCCCCGGCCGTTCGATGGCCGGGCCGGAGGAGACCTTGATGTGCCCCCCGATCTCGTGGGCGATGATGTAGGCGAGGGTGGTCTTCCCGAGGCCGGGGGGGGAGAGGAGGAGGACGTGGTCCAGGGGCTCGTTCCGCGCTCTGGCCGCCTGAATGTAGACCTGGAGGCGCTCCTTGATCTCCGTTTGCCCGACGAACTCGGCCAGGGTGCGGGGACGCAGGGCCCGCAGGGGCTGATCCGTGTCCTGCCGTTCCGCGCCGAGATCCCGTTCGGCCATCGTGGGCCATTGTAGCCCGCCCGCGCGGGGATGGGCAACGGGTTTGTCACCGCGTGCGTCCGTCCCTAAAATGGGCAGGCAATGCGCTGGATCCTGGGGGTGCTCGTGGGGTTCCTGGTCCCGCTCGGTGCCGGGGGGGGGTTCCTCGCCCTGACCTCCCTCGATTGGTCCGTCGACGGCCGGTTCGTGCTGTTCTGCGAGGCCGGTGATCTGTACATCGGCCTTGCCCCGAGCGGCCGGGAAGCGCGCCCGCTCACGTCCGGTGCCGGCACGGATTGGGGACGCTTCGGCCCCGGGGATTGGTTCGTGTACGCGACCCCGGTGGAGGGAGGGTACACCCTGTGGCGGGGCCGGCTGTCCGGGGAGGAGCCGGAGGAACTCTTGTTCCTGCCGGCCCTCATCGCCCGACCCGCGGTGTCCCCGGATGGAAGGCGGATCGCGTTCGTATCCAACCGCGACGGCCCTTGGGACCTGTACCTCCTGGATCTCGAGACGCGTCAGGTCAAACGCCTGACCGAGACGGATCCGGAGTGGCTTGAGGACACCCCCGAGTTTTCCCCCGATGGCCGGTTCCTCATGTTCGTCGGGCTGTGGGGCACCGGCCCGGAGGGGAGCTGGGACATTTTCATCCTCGATCTCTTGTCCGGTGGGGTGGAACAGTTGACCGAGGACCCGTTCTTCGATTGGTGTCCCCGTTTCTCCCCGGATGGGGAATGGATCGCGTTCGAGTCCAACCGACGCGGACCTTCGGACATCTACTTCATGCGCCGCGACGGCCGGAACCTGACCCCGTTCACCCACGACGCTTGGCGGGATGCCTTCCCCTGCTGGTCGCCCGCCGGAGACCAGATCGGCTATGCCTCCTTGCGCGTCGGCGGGTGGGTCCTCCTCGCCGAGGGGACCTACTGAGCCTGACCGCTCCTCCTGAACCCGCCATGGGCGACCGCGTGGGGATGGGGCGGCTGGTGGCGGTGGGACGGTTCGACGGTGTCCACCTTGGCCATCAGGCGTTGTTCGCCGAAGGGCGGCGCTTGGCCCAGGAGCGTGGCCTCATCCTCACCGCGTACACCTTCCCCCCACGGGGACCATCGCTCCTCACGCTCGCGGCCAAGGAACGGCTGCTTGGGGCATTGGCCGACGAGGTGACGGTGGTGCGGTGGGAACAAGTGCAGGACCTGGCTCCGGACGTGTTCCTTCGGGAAGAGTTGGTGGAGCGGCTGGGGGCGCGCGGCGTGGTGCTGGGGCCCGATCACCGGTTCGGTCGTGGCCGGGCCGGCGATGTGGGGCTCCTGCGGCGCCTGTCCGGCGAGCTCGGCCTGTCCGTGCACGTGGTGGAGCCGCTCGAGGTGGATGGGGGGGCGGTGAGTTCAGCGCGCATCCGGGATCTCCTGCGCTGCGGCGAGGTGGCCGCGGCGGCGCGGCTCCTCGGCCGCCCCCCGTGCGTGGTCGGCCAACCGGTGCCCGGGGTCGCCCTGGCACGACGGATCGGGTTCCCCACGGTCAACCTGGACCTCGCGCCCGAGCTCCTGCGGCCGCGGGAGGGCGTGTACGCGGCGTGGGCCCATTGGCCGGGAGGGGACGGAGGGGCGCTGTTCTACATTGGGAAACGCCCCACCTTCCCCGGACTTCCCCCGTCGGCCGAAGTCCACCTCCTGGTCCCTCCGGCTGGGGAGGTGCCCGGCCCGGTGGAGGTCCACCTCCTCCGGTTCCTGCGGGGGGATGAGCGGTTTTCCGATCCGGAGGCCCTCACCCGCCGGATCGCCCGGGATCGGCAGGAGGCGGAGACGGTCGTGCGCGCGACCCGGCCCCCCACCCCGCTTCTGGTCGGATGAGCGGGAGAACGACGGTTGCGCACGTGGGCCGAGAGGCTCTATCATCGTTCATGCGGGTTTTAGGGATCGAGACGGCCGGCGAGCAGGGCGGAGTAGCCCTTCTCGGCGAGGAGGGTCCAGGATATGTGGTGATGTTCCCCACCGGCCGTGGCCAGGGCGAGCTCCTCGCGCCCGCGGCGCGGGCGGTGCTGGACTTGGCTGGGGTGCGGCCGAGGGAACTCGGCCTGATCGCGGTGGATGTGGGCCCGGGATCGTTCACCGGCCTCCGGATAGGACTCGCGTTCGCCAAAGGATTGGCCCAAGCCCTGGGGGTGCCCGTGGTGGGCGTGCGGCAGACCGAGGTGGTGGGGAAGCCGCTGGCGCGGTGGTGGCCGGGGCGGGTCGCGGTGTGGGTCCACGACCGACGGGAGTTCGTGTACATGGCCTGGGCGGATGCGCACCGGGCGGGAAGCGAGATCGTGCTCCCGTGGCCGGACGCCCTGGCTAGGATCGGCGATCGGGCAGGGGTGCTCCTCACGGGCTCAGGGGCGGTCCGGTTTGGAGAAGCGGTCCGGGCGCAGGCGCCCGGGGTGACGGTGGCGGATCCCCTGTGGGCCTGGCCGAGTCCGCTGGAGGTGGCGCGACAAGGTCGGGCCAGGTTCCTCGAACTGGGGCCGGACGATGTGCTGCGGCTTGAGCCGCACTACGTGCAGAAGGAGGGATGATGGGCAGGGTATGTGAGATCTGCGGGCGGGGGCCGGAATACGGGACACAGGTGAGCCATTCTGGGCACCACAGCCGGCGGGTCAGGCTCCCCAACCTGCAGTACGTGCGGGCGGTGTACCAAGGGCGCCGGCGGCGGAGGCGCGTATGTGCTCGCTGCATCAAGGCGGGCAAGATCGGGAAGGCGTGAGGGGCTTGCCCTCCCGCCTCCCCAGTGGGCGGGGGCCCGTTCCTTTGGTTGAGGAGGGATGATGCAGTTCAAGGTCGGCGACCTTAGCCTGGGCAAGGTCTTGGAGATCCACCCCAACGGGGCCCTGATCGGCCTTGCCGAGGGGGAGGAGGCCGGGTTCCTCCACCTCGCGGAGATCGCCGAGGAGGCGGTGGGGCGGGTGGAGGACTACCTCACCGAGGGCCAGCAGGTGCTGGTGAAGGTGATCGGGTACGACCGCCTCGGCCGGCCATCCCTGTCGTTGCGGCGGGTCACCGACCGGGATCGGGAGGCGGCCGAGTTCCATCGCGAGGCCATCGAGTTCCGATCCGTGCTGGCCAATCGCTCGATCAGTGTTCCGCTTCCTGAGCGGCCGGAGGAGCGGCTGGAGTGGCGGCTTTCCCGGTGGCTGGACGAGGCGGAGGCCGCCTTGGCCGGGCTGCGGAAACGCCGTGCCGGCCGGCTCTCGGAGAAGTTCTACACCGACTGAAGGGGGAGGGATGCCCAAGGGAATGGCGCTCATCGACCGAGAACGGTGCAAGGGCTGTGGGCTGTGCATCGCCGCTTGCCCGTTCGGGGTGCTGGGGTTCTCCGACGAGCACAACAGCTCCGGGTACAACGTGGCCGCCATGGTCCACCCGGAGAAGTGCACCGGGTGCACAACCTGCGCCCAGGTGTGTCCGGACGTGGCCATCGAGGTGTACCTCCTCCGTCCGGCCCCGGTGCGGGAGGCGCGATGAGGGTGCTGATGCGGGGCAACGAGGCCATCGCCGAAGCGGCGATCCGCGCCGGGTGCAAGTGCTATTTTTGCTACCCCATCACCCCGCAAGGGGAACTGGTGGAGTACATGGCCCGCCACCTCCCGCGGCGGGGTGGGGTGTTCCTGCAAGCGGAGAGCGAGGTGGCCGCGATCAACATGGTGTACGGCGCGTCCGCAGCCGGGGTGCGTACGATGACCTCCTCCTCCTCGCCCGGGATCAGCTTGAAGATGGAGGGCATCTCCTACCTGGCCGGGTCGCGCCTGCCGGCGGTGATCGTGAACGTGATGCGGGGAGGGCCAGGCCTCGGGAACATCGCTCCGGCCCAAGGGGACTACTTCCAGGCCACCAAGGGCGGAGGGCACGGGGACTACCACCTGATCGTGCTTGCCCCGTCCACCGTCCAGGAGGCGGCGGAGCTGGTAATGCTCGCGTTCGCTCTCTCCGACCGATACCGCGTCCCGGCGATGATCCTCGCCGACGGGATGCTCGGACAGATGATGGAGCCAGTGGAGCTCCCGGAGCCGGTGGACGAGGGCGCGATCCCGGAGAAGCCGTGGGCCCTCACCGGGGCCGAGGGGCGGGAGCCCCGTGTGGTGCTGAGCTTCGATCTCGATCCGCAAGGGCTCAAGGAGATGAACCTCGTCCTCCAGGCCACCTACCGGGAGATCGAGGCCCACGAGGTGCGGTGGGAGGAGGTGGACACCGCGGACGCGGAGATCCTCCTCGTGGCGTACGGGACAATGGGCCGGATCGCCAAGACCGTGGTCCGCCTTGCCCGGGCGGAGGGGATCCGTGCCGGGCTTCTCAGGCCGATCAGCCTATGGCCGTTTCCGTACGAGCCGATCCGCGCGCTGGCCGAG
This sequence comes from Candidatus Acetothermia bacterium, assembly GCA_024653305.1. NCBI lineage: Bacteria > Candidatus Bipolaricaulota > Candidatus Acetothermia bacterium. The sequence continues at coordinate 58,616 of JANLFW010000003.1, forward strand.
CGCATCCCGGTGGTGCTCACCGTGGAGCTCTCCGCGGGCCAGATGTGGGAGGACGTGCGGCTGGCGGTGGAAGGACGGGCCGCGACCCCGTTCTACGGGGAGCTCGGCGGGGTGGTGCCCACTCCCAAGGAGATCCTAAGCGAGGTGAAAAAGCATGCTCGCTGACGTGAAGATCCCGGAGGGCTATGTGCGCGTGTTCAAGCGACCGGATTCCATGTCCGATGCCCCGTACACCTACTGCCCCGGCTGCCACCACGGGGTCATCGGGCGGCTGGTGGCGGAGGCGATCGATGAACTGGGGATCCGCGGGCGCACGGTGGGGATCGCTCCGGTGGGGTGTGCCGTGTTCCTGTACCGGTTCTACCGATGCGACTTCATCCAGGCCGCCCACGGCCGGGCGTGCGCGGTGGCCACCGGCCTCAAGCGGGCCAACCCTGACCTCATCGTGTTCACCTACCAGGGGGATGGCGACCTCGCCGCCATCGGCACCGCCGAGACCGTCCACGCCGCCAACCGCGGCGAGAACATCACCGCGATCTTCGTGAACAACGCCGTTTACGGGATGACCGGAGGGGAGATGGCCCCCACCACCCTGCCTGGCCAGCGCACCGTGACCACCCCGGAAGGGCGGGACGTCCGCACCACCGGCTACCCCTTCAAGATCTCGGAGATGTTGGCCCAGCTCGATGGCCCGGCGTACATCACCCGCCAGGCCGTGTACGACGTGCGTCACGTTCAGATGGCCCGGAAGGCCATCCGCAAGGCGTTCCGCAACCAACTGGAGGGGAAGGGGTTCTCCATGGTGGAGGTGGTGGCCGCGTGCCCCACCAACCTCAAGGTATCCCCAGTACACGGGAACAAGTGGGTGACCGAGCAGGCGCTCCGGTACTTCCCCCTTGGGGACCTCAAGGTCCGTGATCCGTGATGGGAGATCGGTAATGGACGGTTTCAGGCAGCGTCGGCCCGCGGCCCTCACCGATTACGCGTCACGGAGGTGACATGGAGATCGGGGTGATCTTCGCTGGGTTTGGTGGACAGGGGATCCTCCTTGCCGGGAAGGTGCTGGCCCGGGCGGGGATGGACCAGGGGCTCGAGGTGACCTGGCTCCCCTCCTACGGTCCGGAGATGCGCGGGGGGACCGCCAACTGCACGGTGATCCTTGCCGACGAGCCCGTGGGGTCGCCGATCGTGGACGCCCCGCGGGCGCTGGTGGCGCTGAACGGGCCGTCGCTGGATCGATTCGAGCCCAAGGTCGCCCCGGGCGGGGCGGTGGTGGTCAACAGCTCCCTCGTCCCGCGGCCGGTGCGCCGCAAGGACGTGCAGGGGATCCCGGTGCCGGTGAACGACATCGCCCGGGAGCTGGGGGAGCCGCGGGCAATCAACATGGTCGCCCTGGGGGCGGTGGTGCGGGCGCTCGGGATCCTGCCGCTCCAGGCCGTGGTCCAGGCCATGGCCGAGGAACTGGGAGCCAAGGGCCGGGAGCGCCTCGTGGAAGCGAACCGCCTCGCCCTCCGCCGGGGACACGCCGCCTGCCCCCCTTAGGCCCCCCCGGCCACGCCCCCGCTTGACAGGGAAGGGGCGGGGAAGATATCATTCGTGCGACTCCACTGCAGGAGGCGAGGGGGTGATGGGAGGACAAGAACCTTTCCGAACAGAGTTCCATCCGCAGGTGTCTGAAGGAGGTGTCGGAAGGGAGGAGATGAGACTCATGCGAAACCTGGCAGTAGCGGCGTGTCTTATCCCGGGGCTCTCGCTTCTTGGGCCGCCGTGCCGGTGGCCAAGGTCCAGCCGATGAACGCGGGGACGTTCTGGGTTCAGAACACCGCTTCCTGCTCATTCGACACGTTCAAGTTCGACTTCGCTCCGCAGGGAATCACCGTGAAGGCCCTCACGATCAACGGGCCGACGGTGAAGGAGGTCGCCAACGTCAACGGCGCGGTCACGGTCAAGCTCAACGCCGGCGGGTGGCTGATCGTCGGTGTGTCGGGGGTTCCGGCCACCTACACCGACAAGACGCTCCTCAAGTACAGCGAGGCGTTCACGGTCCCGCCGTTCTGCCGGTAGGGAAAGGATAGGAGACAGACTCTACGGTACGGAGGGAAGAGGGATGAAAAAGCTATTTGCATTGGTGTTGATTGCGACGGTGGCGTTCGCTGGGCTTGCTCAGCGGAAGGGCGCGTGGGTGGACGAGGTTGTGCTCGTGGAGGAGCCGAGCACGGGGAAGGCCATTGAGCGGCTCGCGGCCGGCGACATCGACGTGTACGCGTTCTCGATCGGCGACCGGGCCCTGTTTGCCAAGGTCCAGGCCGACCCCAACCTCAAGTACTACCTGTCCTACGGGTCGTTCAACGACCTCACGATGAACCACGGCAGCGACCAGCCGTTCTTCCAGGACGGCCGGCTCAACCCGTTCGGGGTCCCCGCGATCCGCGAGGCGATGCACTACATCATCAACCGCGAGTACATCGCCCAGGAGATCATGGGGGGACTGGCCACCCCGAAATACTCCTACCTCAACCCGGCGTTCCCCGACGGCTCCCAGCGCTACCCCGACCTCATGGAAGCGCTGGAGGACATGTACGTCTACGACTTCGCCAAGGGTGAGCAGATCATCACCCAGGAGCTCACGAAGCTCGGGGCGACGAAGGTCGACGGGGTGTGGACGTACGGCGGCCAGCCCATCGAGCTCAAGTTCCTCATCCGGACTGAGGACGAGCGGCGGCTCATCGGGGACTACATCTCCGACCAGCTGGAGAATCTTGGGTTCACGGTCGTGCGCCAGTACGGGATCAGCCGCGAGCTCTCCCCGCTGTGGATCCAGAGCGACCCGACCTTGGGGCAGTGGAGCCTGTACACCGGCGGTTGGGTGACGACCGCAGTGAGCCGCGACCAGGGGACGGGGTTCAACCAGTTCTACACCAAGCGGATCCTGCCGTGGCCGCTCTTCCAGGCCCTGGCCACTGAGACGACCGACCCGATTCTGAACGAAGTCAGCGACAAGCTCTACCGCCGCGACTACAACTCCATGGAGGAGCGGCGGGAGCTCTTCGAGCAGGCCCTGTACCGCTCGAACGCGTACGCGAACATCATCTGGCTCGTGGACCGGCAGGGGTTCTCCCCGCTGCGGGCCAACGTGGGCCTGGCGGCGGACCTCGCCGCGGGCATCTACGGGTCCCAGGTGTGGGGGCACACGGTCCAGTTCCAGATGGAGGGGGAGCCTGTGGTGGGCGGGACGATGAAGATCGCCACCTCGACCCTCCTCATCGAGCCGTGGAACCCGATCGCCGGCTCGAACTGGGTGTACGACATGTTCCCCATCCGGGCGACGGGTGAGGGCGGGACGGCCGTGGACACCCGGGACGGGCTCGTCTGGCCGCTCCACATCGAGCGGGCCGAGGTGTACGTCCTGAAGGGCCTCCCCGTCTCCACGAACCCCGGCCACGGCTGGTGCTGGTTCGAGTTCGTGGACGAGATCGAGGTCCCGGCGGACGCCTGGTACGACTGGGACGCCGCGGCGCAGAAGTTCATCACCGTCGGGGAGAAGTTCCCCGGTGGGACGACCGCCAAGCGGAAGAGCGTCGTCCACTACCCGGAGAGCCTGTACGATGTCCCGCTCCACGACGGGAGCAAGATCTCGATCGGGGACTTCATCCTCGGGATGATCCTCACCTTCGACCAGGCCAAGCCGGAGAGCCCGATCTACGACGAGGCGGCGGTGCCTGGGTACCAGTCGTTCATGGCCTCGTTCAAGGGCGTGAGGATCGTGTCCACGAACCCGCTCGTGATCGAGACCTACTCCGACGTGTACACGCTCGATGCCGAGCTCAACGTGAGCACCTGGTTCCCGTACTACGATCAGGGGCCGGGGTTCTGGCACACGCTCGCGCTGGGGATCCTGGCTGAGTCGAACAAGGAGCTCGCGTTCTCCAAAGACAAGTCCGCCCTCGTCAAGGTGGAGTGGATGGACTACACCAAGGGGCCGTCGCTCCCGATCCTCGTCAAGTACCTCGACGAGGCGCTCGCCACCGGGTACATCCCGTACGCCCCGACGATGGGCGAGTACGTGAGCGCAGCCGAGGCCGAGGCCCGGTACACGAACCTCAAGGCCTGGTACGAGAAGATGGGCCACCTGTGGGTCGCCAGCGGCCCGTTCTACCTCGACAAGGTGTTCCCCACCGAGAAGCAGATCGTCCTCAAGCGGTTCGAGAACTACCCGTTTGCGGCCGATCGGTTCCAGTTCCTGGTGAAGTAGTGGTCTTCGGAGCCGCCCGGGTTGAACCCCGGGCGGCTCCCTTGTATCTTTCCCCCACCTTGCAGCGACGATTTCCCGGGAGCGCCCAGCCAGGAGGAGGGAAGCCATGCCAGGCGGAAACGCCCTGAGGTTTTTGCGGTACACGGTGGTGCGGGCCGTCACCCAAGGGTTGGCGGTGATCGTCGCCCTCTACATCACGATCCTCATCGTGAACATGGGGGGCAAGCTGGACGACATTCGCCGCTCGGAGATCAAGCTCAGCGTGGCCACCGCCATCACCACCAACCCAGCCAACGCTGACCTGCCGCCGTCGGTGATCAAACAGATGATCGAGGAGCGGGCGCAGCTGGAGTACCGGCGGTTGGGGTTGGACCGGAACTTCTTCGTCCGCAGCTTCGAGTACCTCACGACGGCCCTGTCCCTGTCGCTGGGCCGGGCGGAGTACCTGTTCAGCGACAGCGGATCCCGGGAGGTGCGGCGGATCATCGCCGAACGGCTCCCCTCGACGCTCATCTTGTTCGGAACGGCCAACCTCCTCATCTTCTTCCTGACGCTGTGGGTGGGGCTAGCCCTCTCCCGGCGGTACGGGACGTGGATAGACCGGCTGGTCGTGTCGTTGGCCCCCACTTCGGCTGCGCCGGGGTGGTTCTACGGGATCTTCCTCCTCCTCATCTTCGCCGCCGTGCTGCGGGTCCTCCCGTGGGGGGGGATGGTGTCCGCCCCACCGCCCGAGAACCCCTGGCTGTACGCGGCAAGCGTCCTGCTGCACATGATCCTGCCGGTGACGGCGATGGTGATGGGGAGCTTCTTCTCCGGGGCCTACGGCCGGCGCACGTTCTTCCTCATCTTCTCCAGCGAGGACTACGTGGACCTCGCCAAGGCCAAGGGCCTCTCCAGCCGCGCCCTCCAGAACCGGTACATCCTCCGGCCGACCCTGCCCACGATCATCACCGGGTTCGTGCTCATGGTGATCGGGCTCTGGTTCGGGGCGATCATCTTGGAGACGGTGTTCAACTGGCCGGGGATCGGGCGCCTGTACTACCAGGCGACCAACACGAGCGACACCCCGGTGGTGGTGGGCGTGATGGTGGTGTACGGGTACTTGCTCGCCATCTCCGTGTTTCTCCTGGACTTCATCTACGGGGTTGTGGACCCCCGGGTGCGGGTCACCGGCGGGACCCAAAGGAGGCTTTGATCCATGCGCCGGATCTTCCAGATGCTGCGGGAGCTGCGCCGGTACCCCTCGGCGGTGGGGGGGCTGGCGCTCATCGGGCTCCTGGTCGCCATTTCCATCTACACGATCATCGCCATCCCCTACCCGGAGGCGATCCGCCTGTGGCGGGGAGGGCCTGGGGTGTGGGACGACAACCCCCGGAATGCGGCGCCGGTGTGGACGGATCTGTTCACGGCCGACCGGCTGCCCCGGACGATCGTCGTGGACAACGCCCAGGGGGGGACGAAGACCGTGGAACCCCTTCCCGACGGCCGGAAACGGATTGAGTTTGCGCTCAGGTTCGACTACGCCTACGACCGGTTCCCGTCGGAGATCGTCCTCTTCGCCCAGGCGCCAGCGGCGACGGAGACCCCCATGCGGACGCGGTACTCCGTCCTGTGGAGGTTCCCCAACGGGCAGGAGTACCAGGTCGCCTCAAGCCGCTCCATGCGCGCCTCGGAGAGCTACTACATCTCCCAGGACCTGTCCCTGGTCCAGAACCTGGGGGCCACGGGCGAGTACGCCCTGTTCACGGACCCGGCGATGAAGGCGGTGCCGGTGAAGGACCGGGCGCCCCTCAAGGGGGAGTACACGGTGGTGATCCGGGCCGAGGTCCCCGCGGAGGCGGACTTCAACGCCAAGCTCGTCGTGTACGGGCGGATCCACGGCCTGGCCGGCACGGACCACCGCCGCCGCGACCTCACGGTGGCCCTCCTATGGGGGACGCCCCTGGCCCTTGTGTTCGGCCTGGTGGGGGCGGTGGGCACGACGGTGATCACGTTCGTCCTGTCCGGGATCGGGACGTGGTTCGGGCGGTGGGTGGACACCCTGTTCCAGCGGATCACCCAGGTGAACATGGTCATCCCCACCCTGCCCGTGCTCATCATGATTGGGCAGTTCTACAGCCGGAGCCTGTGGCTCATGCTCGCGGTGTTCATGGCCCTGAGCATCTTCGGCGGGGGGATGGTCACGTACCGGGCGATGTTCCTCCAGGCCAAGGAGGCCCCCTACATCGAGGCCGCGAGGGCGTACGGGGCGAAGAACATGCGCATCGTGTTCCGGTACCTTCTGCCGCGCATCATCCCGGTGCTCCTGCCCGCGTTCGTGCTCACCGTGCCTAGCTTCGTGTTCCTCGAGGCGGGCCTGGCGGTGCTCGGGCTGGGAGACCCGATCCTCCCCACGTGGGGGAAGGTGATCAACGACGCCCAGAGCCAGGACGCCCTGTACAAGGGGTACTACTACTGGGTGGTGGAGCCGGCGCTTCTGCTCATGATCACGGGGTTCGCATTCTCGATGGTTGGGTATGCCCTGGACCGCGTGTTCAACCCCAGGCTGAGGACGGTGTAGACGGTGACGGACAGCACTGCAATGCCGGAGCCGAAGGCAGCGTCGGTGACCGCACAGACCCTCGACCACCGGCCGGGGAGCTTGCTCCGGGTGGTGGACCTGGTCCTCCACTTCCGCACCACGCGCGGAGTGCTCCAGGCGGTGGATGGGGTCAGCTTCACGATGGAGAAGCGGGGGGCGGTGGCGATCCTGGGGGAGTCCGGGTGCGGGAAGACCTCCCTCGCCCGGGCGGTCCTGCGCCTGCTTCCCCGCAACGTGCACACCTACAGGGGCGAGGTGTGGGTCAACGGCACGGAAGTCATGAAGATGTCGGACGAGTGGTTCCGGCAGAACATGCGGTGGGTGAAGGCGTCAATGGTGTCCCAGGCGGCGATGAACGCCCTGAACCCCGTGCTCAAGGTGGGGTTCCAGGTGGCCGAACCCCTCCTCATCCACCACCACATGTCCAAGAAGGACGCGATGAAGCGGGCCGAGGAGGTGTTCCGCATCGTGGGGGTGCCGGTGGACTTCCTCAACCGCTACGCGTTCGAGCTTTCGGGCGGGATGCGGCAGCGGGCGATCCTGGCCATGGCCCTCATCACGAGCCCCCCCCTCATCGTCCTCGACGAGCCCACGAGCGCCCTGGACATGCTGACCCAGGCCAACATCTTCAACGCCCTCAAGGACATCAAGAACCAGCTTGAGGTGGGCTACATCCTCATCACCCACGACATCTCCACCTCCAGCGACCTCGCCGACGAGGTGATCATCATGTACGCCGGCCAGATCGTGGAGCACAGCTTTGCCGAGACGGGGTACCGCACCCCCCTCCACCCCTACGCCCGGGGGTTGATGGCGAGCGTCCCCACCCTGCGGGAGGACAAGAAGCTGGAGTTCATCCCCGGGCAACCCCCGAGCCTCATCCACCCCCCCACCGGCTGCCGGTTCGCCGCCCGCTGCCCGCAACGGTTTGACCGGTGCGACCGCGAGCCCCCGACCTTCGCGGTCGGCCCGCGGGGCGAGCTCGTCAAGTGCTGGCTGTACGCCCGATAGGAGCCCTATGTCCAACGAGATCCTGCTCACAGTGAAAGATCTCCACACCTGGTACGAGCTGAGGAAGTGGGGGTTCTTCCGCGCCGGCTACGTCCGGGCGGTGGACGGGGTGAGCTTCGACCTCCGCCAGGGCGAGGCCCTGACCGTGGTCGGGGAGAGCGGTTCCGGGAAGACGACCCTCATCAAGACGATCCTGGGGCTGGCGCCGGTGACCAAGGGGGAGATCCTGTTCGCCGGCCGGAGGCTGAACGGCGACCCCCGCGCGTTCGCCTGGCTCCACTCCCGGGTGGGGTTCGTCCAACAGGACCCCTACGGGGCCCTTCCCCCGTTCATGACCGTGCGGCGGATCCTCCTGGAGCCGATGATCGTGAACAAGGTGGGGACGGAGCGGGAGCGGGAGGACCGGGTGCGGGAGGTCCTGGAGGAGGTGCGGCTCGTGCCGGTGGCCGACTTCCTCAACAAGTTCCCCCACATGCTCTCCGGAGGCCAGCAGCAGCGGCTCGTCATCGCCCGGGCGATGGCCCTCCGCCCGTCCCTCATCGTCGCCGACGAGCCGGTGTCCATGCTCGACGCCTCGGTGCGGGTGGAGATCCTGGAGCTCATGCGCCGCATCCAGAAGGCCCACGACCTCGGGGTGATCTACATCACCCACGATCTATCCACCGTGCGCTACTTCTCGGAGCGCGTCTTTATCATGTACGCGGCGAAGGTTGTGGAGAAAACCGACGTGCGGGAGATCGTGCACAATACCCTCCACCCCTACGCCAAGGCCCTCCTGGCGGCGATCCCCGACCCTGATCCGGAGAACGCGCGGCGGTACCGGGACGTGCCGCCAGGGGAGCCGCCGAGCCTCGTGCGGCCGCCCGACGGCTGTCGCTTCCACCCCCGCTGCCCGGCCAAGATCGAGGGCCTGTGCGAGAAGGAGGTGCCGCCGGAGTTCGAGCCGACCCGGGACCACTTCGTGTCGTGCTGGCTGTACCGAGGGGGCCCATGACCGCGCGGCCGGGGACCCTCCTCCTGGTGGGGGTCATGGCCATGGTGCTCGCGGTGGTGCTCGCGTTCCTCATGTTCCTCAAGGTCCTCGCGCCGTCGCTGGCGCTCGGGTTTTTGTCCTTCACCCTGTCCGTGGGGGGGCTCATCCTGGGCCTCATCGGCGCCACAAGCTACTTCCGGCCCTCCGGCCGTGACGGGGACGAGTGACGCGGGCGGCCGGCCCGTGTTCCGCGGGCGGCTCCTCACCGTCCTCCTCCGCTCCACCCCGGAGGGGAGCCGGGAGGTCGTGGTCCACCCCGGGGCGGTGGGCATGGTCGTGGTGGACGGGTACGGCCGCCTCCTCCTTGTCCGCCAGCACCGGGAAGGGGCGGGGAAGCCCCTCTGGGAGATCCCCGCCGGAACCCTTGAGCCCGAGGAGAGGCCGCTCGCCGTGGCCAAACGGGAGCTCCTCGAGGAAACGGGGCTTTCCGCCCGGCAGTGGCGGTTCTTGGGCCTGATCTACCCCACCCCGGGGTATTCCACGGAGAGGATCTTCCTGTTCTTGGCCCAGGGGGTGGAAGGGACCCCAGTGGCCCGGGCGGAGGTCGCGGAAGTGCGGTTCTTCTCCCCACAGGAGGTGCGGAGGCTCGCCCGGACCGGCCAAGGGGATGGGAAGACCCTAGCCGTCCTGGCCCTCCTCTAGCTTGGGGACCCGCACCCCACGCTCCCGGGCGATGCGGATCGCCGCCTCGTAGCCGGCATCGGCGTGGCGGGCCACCCCCAGGCCGGGGTCCACGGTGAGCACCCGTTCCAGGCGCCTCCCAGCCGCCTCCGTGCCATCGGCGACGATGACCATCCCCGCGTGGATGCTCTTTCCGATCCCCACCCCGCCCCCGTGGTGCACCGCGACCCAGGTCGCCCCACAGACCGCGTTGAGAAGGGCGTTCAGGATCGGCCAGTCGGCGATGGCATCCGAGCCATCCTTCATGCCCTCGGTCTCCCGATAAGGTGAAGCCACCGAGCCCGAGTCCAGGTGGTCCCGGCCGATCACGATGGGGGCCTGGACCTCGCCGCGGCGGACGAGCTCGTTGAAGCGGAGGCCGGCCTCGGCCCGCTCCCCGTAGCCAAGCCAGCAGATCCGGGCCGGCAGCCCCTGGAACCGGACCTTGGCCTCCGCCCTCTCAATCCACCGCCGGAGGGAGGCGTCCTGGGGGAAGAGGTCGAGGATCGCCCGGTCCGTGCGCAGGATGTCCCCCGGGTCCCCGGACAGGGCCGCCCACCGGAACGGGCCCTTCCCCGCGCAGAACATGGGCCGGATGTAGGCCTCGACGAACCCCGGGAACGCGAACGCCTGGTCGAAGCCGCCCTTCTTGGCTTGGGCGCGGAGGGCGTTCCCGTAGTCGAACGTCACCGCCCCGGCCTCCTTCATGGCGACCATCGCCCGCACGTGGCGGACCATGGACTGGTAGGAAAGCTCGATGTACGCTTTCGGATCCCGCTTGCGGAGCCGGAGCGCCTCCTCATAGCTCATCCCCCCGGGCACGTACCCGTGGAGCTCATCGTGGGCGGCCGTCTGGTCCGTGACCACGTCCGGGATGACGCCCCGCCGCAGAAGCTCCGGGTACACGTCGGCCGCGTTCCCCAGAAGGCCAATGGAGATGGGCTCGCCCTTCCTCCGGTGCTCCTCTGCGATCCGCAGGGCCTCATCCAAGGAGTCGGTCCACGTGTCGAGCTGGGCCAGGGATAGGCGGCGTTGGATCTTGTCGGGGTTGATCTCGACGATCAAGCCTACCCCGTCGTTCATCGTGATCGCCAGGGGCTGGGCGCCCCCCATCTCCCCAAGGCCGGCGGTGAGGACGAGCCGGCCCCGGAGCGTCCCCCCGAAGTGCTGGCGGGCGCACTCGGCCAAGGTCTCGTAGGTGCCCTGGAGGATCCCCTGGGTCCCAATGTAGATCCAGCTTCCGGCGGTCATCTGGCCGTACATGGTGAGGCCCAAGCGCTCGAGTTCCCGGAACTTCTCCCAGGTGGCCCACTCCGGAACAAGCATGGCGTTGGCGATGAGGACCCGCGGGGCATCCTCATGGGTCTTGAAGATGGCCACGGCCCGACCGGACTGGACCACCAAGGTCTCGTCGCCCTCGAGCTCCCGGAGGCAGCGGACGATGATGTCGAAATCCTCCCAGGAGCGGGCGGCCTTTCCGGTTCCGCCGTAGACGATGAGGTGGGCAGGGTCCCCGGCCACCTCGGGGTCGAGGTTGTTCATGAGCATGCGCAGGGCCGCTTCCTGAAGCCACCCCTTGCACGTGAGCTTGATGCCCCGTGGGGCCCGCACCGTCCGCGTCACCGTGATGTCCGCCATCGTTTCCCGGTGAATCTTAGACCAGGGGCAGGGCATGGTAAAGGGAACTCGGGCGGAGGGTCTGGCAGCGGGAGAGGGGAACCGGGTAGAATGTCCCACTTCACCGGGAGGTGGAACACGATGAGACGGACAACGGCGCTTGTGGGGCTGATCGTGTTGTGTCTTGCGTTCTTGCCAGCGTGGGCGGAGGAGACAGCCGCGCCGCCGACCAAGCTGGGGGTGGGCGGGAGTTTCATGGCTGGTTCTCCGGTGTTCGACATATTCGCCCAGATCCCGTTTGGCGAGAGCCAAGGCATCCGGTTCACCCTGTCCACGATGTTCGCTGCCGCCGGCTTTTACGCGTTTGTGGTCGATGGGGCGTTTCTGATCACCCTTCCACTCGAGGGATTCCAGCCCTACTTTGGTGGAGGCGGTGGGGCGTTCATGGTGATCGATCCGGTAGGCAACGTGATCGGTGCGTTCACCGTGAACGGACTGGGCGGCGCGTTCTGGCCCCTCGGCGAGGGGTTCGGCTTGTACGCGCAGATTCGGTTCCTGGGGGTCCTCCTGCCCGCCGGGTTCCAGGGGAACCTAGCTCCCGGCCTGGGCCTGTTCGTGAGCTTCTAGGTCGAACGATCCGTCTTGCCGGGGCGGGCGGCTGTCCGCCCCGTGCTGTTCTTCACGACCCTCTCCATTTCGCCCGGCGGTCGCCGTGACGTCCCTCGGTCATGGGCATGACGTCCTTTCTCCTCCGCAGGATCGACCCTACGCTGGCTGCGATGAGGGGTGAACGATGAAGGCGATGCTGGGGCCGCTTCTGGTGCTCGGGACGCTCCTCGGTCTCTCCATCCTCCTTGCCATTCCGTCCGCCTCTCCTCCGGAATTGGCGGGCTGGCAGGCCCTATGGCGGGCGCAGGAGGGCCTTCCCGGGACGCTCCCTGAGCTGGAGGCGCTGGCCGTCCGGGAGGACGGGGTGGGCTGGCAGGCCCGGGTCCTCGCGGGCCGGACCCACGCGGCCGCTGGGAACTATCAGGCCGCGGTCGTGCACTTCCGCATCGCCCTGGCCCTGCGCGCCACCTCTGACCTGCGGCAGGAGCTCGCCCTGGCCCTGGAGGGGGCCGGCCGCCGGGAGGAGGCCTTGGCGGAATGGGAACGTCTCCTTCCCCGTCGGGAGGCGGTCCAGGCGGTGATCCGCCTCGAGCACGATCCGGTGCGGGCGGCGTCGCGGCTGAACGGGGCCGGCCAGTACGCCGAGGCCCTGGCCCTCCTCGCCCCGCTCACCGGGACCCCGGCGGCGCTGGAGCGGGCGCGGGCTCTGGCCGGCCTCGGGCGGGTCAAGGAAGCGGTGGTCGAGTACGAGCGGTACCTCGCGGCCTCGTCCGGGGACACCGGGGTTCGGCTTGCCTACGGGCAGGCGCTGGAGCGGGCCGGGGAGGCGGAGCGGGCCCTGGCGGTGTACCGCGCCCTGGGCGCGGCCGGGGCCTACTCCGCCGGCCGGCTCCTGGAAGCGATGGGCCGGAGGGAGGAGGCGATCGCCGCCTACCGCGCATCCGCCGACCCCGAGGCCCGGTGGCGGGCGGCCCGGCTCCTGGAGGCCGCGGGCCGGGAAGGGGAGGCCTTGGCCCTGTACCGGGAGCTCGCCCAAGGGACGCACCGCGTCCGCGACGATGCCGCCCTGCGCGCCTACCTCCTCTACCGTCGTCGCGGCGAAGCGGAAAAGACCGGGGACATGGCGAAGCTCCTCCCGTCCGCGTTCACCTGGCTCCTCGGGACCTACCGCCCCCCGCCGGTCCCCACCCTTGCCCCCAACCCTCCCCGCACCACCCCTCAGGCGGTGCGGGTGGCGGACGCCCTGGTCCGCCATCTCCCGGGGGAGGAGGGCGAGGCCTGGGCCCGGGTGGAGCTGGAGGTGGCCCTGAAAAGGGCGTCCGTCGCGGACAAGCTCGCCATCGGAGAGTGGTTCTACGCCCAAGGGGACTGGCGCTCTGCCTTCCGGATCGGATCCGAAGTCCTGGCCGTGCACCCCTGCCCGCGGGGCTATCGCCTCGCCTATCCTTTGGCACACTGGGACACGGTTCAGCGATGGGCCAGTGCGTACGGGGTGGACCCGCTCCTTGTGCTCGCCGTGATGCGCGAGGAAAGCGGGTTTTCTCCCACCGCGGTCTCCTCGTCCGACGCCCGGGGCCTGATGCAGCTCCTCCCATCCACCGCCCGGTGGATCGCGGAGGAAAAGCTCAAGGGCACGTACCGGGAGGCAGACCTGTTCCGGCCTGAGGTCAACATCCAGCTCGGCACGTGGTACCTCGGCCATCTCCTTGGCCAGTTCGGGGGAGACGTGGCCCGGGCGGTGGCCGCGTACAACGGCGGGCCGGGGAACGTCCAGCGGTGGACTGCCGGCGGGCTTCCCTCCCCGGCCGACCTCCCCGGGGCCCTTGTATCCAGCGAGACCCGGGAGTACCTAGCCAAGGTCCTCCAGTCCTGGCTTGTGTACCGGTGGCTCTATTCCCCCTGATCGGGGTCCATCGCGACCGCAGGCTCGGGGGCGGGGGCCGGGATGAGGACAGCGGGGGTGGGGGCAAGGACCACCGCTCCGGCGGGCACGTCCTCCCGCACCACTGCCCCGGCCCCGATCTTGGCCCCCCGTCCTACCCGGATCGGCCCCAAGAGCACCGCCCCCGCCCCGATCACGACCCCGTCCTCGATCGTGGGGTGGCGCTTGCCCCGGCGGTGGGTGGTGGCCCCGATGACCACCCCGGAATAGAGGTGCACGTCATCTCCGATCTCCGCGGTCTCCCCGATGACCACCCCCATCCCGTGATCGATGGTCACCCGCCGGCCAAGCCGGGCCCCTGGGTGGATCTCCACCCCGGTGGCCCAGCGGGTGAGGTGGGCAAGGAGCCGGGCCAACAGCTTCAGCCCATGTTGCCACAGCCCGTGGTTCACCCGGTGCATCCACACCGCGTGGAGGCCGGGGTAGCACAACAGGACCTCCAGGGGATGCCGGGCCGCCGGGTCCCGGGCCATCATCGCCCGGATGTCCTCCCCCATGCCCCTAAACATGGGGACCCCCGAACAGGCCGGTGGACAGGTACCGCTCCCCGGTGTCGGGGAGGATCACCACCAGGGTCTTCCCCGCGGCCTCCGGCCGGGCCGCCACCCGCAGCGCCGCGCTCAGCGCCGCCCCGGACGAGATCCCGGCCAGGATCCCCTCTTCCCGGGCGAGCCTCCGGGCCCCCTCCTCTGCCTCCTCCTCGGTCACGGTCAGGACCTCATCGATGACCGTGCGGTCCAGGATGGGCGGCACGAATCCCGCCCCGATCCCCTGAATCCGGTGCCGCCCCGGGACTCCACCGGACAGGATCGGGGACCCGGCTGGCTCCACCCCCACCACGTGCACCCCAGGCTTCCGCCGCTTGAGGACCCGGCCCACCCCGGTGATCGTCCCCCCGGTGCCGATTCCGGCCACGAAGATGTCCACCTTCCCTTCGGTATCCCCCCAGATCTCCTCGGCCGTGGTCTCCTCGTGGATGCGGGGGTTGGCGGGGTTGACGAACTGGTTGGGCATGAACGCGCCCAGCTGGCGCACGAGTTCCTCGGCCTTCGCCACCGCCCCCGCCATCCCCTCCCTCCCCGGGGTGAGCACCACCTCCGCCCCGAGGGCCCGGAGGATGCGTGAGCGTTCCGGGGACATCGTGTCGGGCATGGTGAGGACGAGGCGGTACCCGCGCAGCGCGCACACGAACGCCAGGCCAATCCCAGTGTTGCCGGAAGTGGGCTCCACCACGATGCCTCCCGGACCGAGCAGCCCCCGCTCCTCGGCGTCGCGGACCATCGCCCACGCGATCCGGTCCTTGACGCTCCCGAGTGGGTTCCGCATCTCGAGCTTCCCCAGGAGCTCCCCGGGGAGACCGCGCCCGATCCGGCTCAGGCGCACGAGCGGCGCGGCCCCGATGAGGTCGATCAGGCTACTGGCAACGCGCATCCGGACCTCCTTCGCGGGTGAAGGGCGAGCCGGTGAATCGGATGGGAACCTGGGAGGACCTCCGGGGATCAGCTGGCGGCCGGGGTGAAGGCGGGGCAACAAAGGCGATCACCCATGACCGCGATGTTCGTCCTCTGCATACCTGTCACCCCCTGGGTGGATGAAATGTTGGAGGAACATACCGCGCCGCCGCTCCTCGGTCAACCCCCGGGAGGTAGCCGGCCGCGTTCGAGGTTAGAATGGACTTAAGATCCGGTTTCTCCGGCCTCCCAAGGAGGGAGGGAACATGACGAACGGCTACATGCTGAAGGTGGAGCACCTGCGGCTCGAACGCGATGGGGTTACCATCCTCCGCGACGTTAACCTGACCGTGGCCCCGGCCCAGGTGTTCGGGCTCCTCGGCCGCAACGGGTGCGGGAAGTCGAGCCTGGCCTACGCCCTGATGGGCTGCGGCGGCTATGCCCCATCGTCTGGACGGATCCTGTTCGACGGCCAGGACATCACCCACCTTTCCGTCACCGAGCGGGCCCGGCTCGGGATGACCCTGGCCTGGCAGGACCCGGCCCGGTTCGAGGGGATCAAGGTCAAGGACTACCTAGCCCTGGGGATGAGGGAGCCGTCCCGGGCGGCCATGGAGGAAGCCCTGACCGCGGCCGGGCTCTCTCCCCTCACCTACATGGAGCGGGCGGTGAACGATGTGCTTTCCGGCGGGGAGCGGAAGCGGATCGAGCTCGCCGCGGTGTACGCGATGCGGCCTAGGCTCGCGATCTTGGACGAACCCGACTCCGGGATCGACGTCCTCTCCCTTGACGCCATCGGCCGCCTCATCCGCGGGCTGGCCGCCCAGGGCACCGCGGTCCTCCTCATCACCCACCGCGACGAGATGGTGCCGGTGGCCGACGTGGCGGCGTTGATGTGCCAAGGGGAGATCCTCGAGGTGGGCGATCCCCAAACGGTGCGCGACTACTACGCCCGGCGTTGCCAGCCGTGCGAGGCAGGCCAGAGGATGCCGTGAGCGACTTCGACGCGATCCTCAAGGCGTACGAACGGTCCGGGGGGAACCCGCACTTCCTGCGCTCCTCAAAGGTGGTGAGCATGGTGGTGAGCGGGAACCGGGTGCTGGGGGCGAACGAGGTGCGCGGGGTTCACCTCCTTGCCGAGGAGCTCCCGGACGGGGTCCGGGCGCGGATCGTGGTCGAGCCGGGGGTGAAGCTTCCCACTCCGGCCCACCTCTGTTTCGGGGTGATCCCCAAGGAGGGGATCCAGCGGATCCTCCCCGTGTTCGAGATCGGGGCCGGGGCGGCGGTGGAGTTCGTGGCCCACTGCACGTTCCCCAATGCGGAGCGGGTGGTGCACCTGATGGAGGGGGAGATCCACGTGGGCCGCGGCGCGTCCATGGCCTACCGCGAGACCCACTACCACGGCGAGACCGGCGGAGTCGAGGTGGCGCCCAAGGCCCATGTGACGGTGGACGAGGGCGGCCGGTACACGGGGGAGTTCGTGCTCACCTCGGGCCGGGTGGGGGTGCTCCGGTTCGACTATGCGGTGGACGTGGCCGCCCGGGGCGTGGCCGAACTCGTCACCAAGGTCTACGGGTACGGCGACGACCAGATCGTGGTCCAGGAAACGATCTGCCTCAACGGGGAGGGGGCGCGGGGCCTGGTCAAGGCCCGCATCGCCGTGCGCGACCGGGCCACAAGCCAGATCATCGGCACCACCGAAGGAAACGCCCCGCTGGCCCGCGGCCACGTGGACTGCGTGGAGATCGTGCGCGACCAAGCGGTGGCGAGCGCGATCCCGCGGGTCAAGGTCACCGATCCTCGCGCCTACGTGACCCACGAGGCGGCGATCGGCACCGTCGACAAGAAGGAGCTGGAGACCCTGATGGCCCGGGGCCTCGATGAGGAGCGGGCGGTGGACGTGATCATCCGGGGGATGCTCCAGTAGCATGGGTGCTGCGGCGGGCAGTAGGGTTGGGCCAACCCCGGGCATGGAGCACCGGCTCGCGATCGCCCTCGTCCTGACCGGCCTCGTGTGCGCCGCGGAGGTGGTGGGCGGGCTCCTCACCGGCAGCCTGGCCCTCCTCTCCGACGCCGCGCACGTGTTCCTCGATGCATTCGCCCTGGGCCTGAGCTACGCCGCCCTGCGGCTGGCGGCCCGCCCTCCGGACGACCGGCACACCTACGGGTTCCACCGCCTCCAGGTCCTGGCGGCGTTGGTCAACGGGGCGACGCTCGCGGTGGTGGCACTGGGGATCTTCCGCGAGGCGTGGGCCCGGCTGCGGGAGCCTGGCCCGGTCCTGGCCGGGCCGATGCTCGCCGTGGCCGCGGCCGGCTTGGCCGCCAACCTGGCCGTAGCTTGGATGCTGCGCAAACACGAGAAACAGGATCTGAACGTGCACAGCGCCTTCCTGCACGTGCTCGGGGATATCCTCGGCTCGGTGGGGGCGATCGCCGCCGGGGTGGTGATCCTCACCACCGGGTGGATCCCGGTCGACCCGATGGTAAGCGTCCTGATAGGGCTGGTGATCCTGGTCGGGGCATGGCGGGTGCTGCGGCGGTCGGTGCACATCCTGGCCGAAGGGGTGCCGGAGGGCCTGTCGGCGACGGCGGTGGGAGCGGCGATGGCCCAGGTGCCCGGGGTGGCCGAGGTGCACGACCTCCACGTGTGGGCGGTGGGGCCGGGATACGCCGCCCTGAGCGCCCACATCGTGCTCGCCGACCAAGCCCTAAGCGAGACCCAGGCGGTGATGCAGGAGCTCAAGCGAGTTCTGGCGGATGAGTTCGGGATCCAGCACACCACGATCCAGTTCGAGTGCCCAAGCTGCGGCCAGGGGACGCTGGCCTGCCTCGGCCCTGGCGGCCACCCACGGTGATCCGCCGGTCCAGGTGGTCGATCCCAAAAGGATGGGCGCCTCTTTTGCAGAAAACCCATCGGCGGTTAGACTTGCCGCATTCGCGGGGGGCGAATCCATGCCGGGCTCCCATTCGGGACGGCTCAGCGCGTGCGAGGGGGTGAGAACGGACGAAGTACGGCAACCAGGCATGGCCGGGTGGGCGGTTCCCCATGGAATGACTTCGAGGAAGGGAGGAATGGCACGTAGATCATGGGTGATGGTTCTTGCGGTTCTCGGTTTGAGCTTGCTGTCCGCGGTGGCCCTTGGCGCGCGTCAGGGCGGCGTGCTGCGGATTAGGGCCATGGACCTCCAGAACATCGACCCAATGAAGCTGCTCGGGCGCAACGACGACATCCACGTGGCCAGCCAGATCTTCGACTCGCTGGTGATCTTGGGCAAGGACGACTTCCTACCTAAGCCCGAGCTGGCTACGAGCTGGGAGCTGGTGGACGACACGACCTGGATCTTCCACCTGCGCGAGGGGGCGATGTTCCAGGACGACAACGAGGTGTTCCCCAAGGGGCAGGCCCGGGAGGTAGTGGCCGACGATGTGGCGTACTCCATCCAAAGGGCCAAGGAGTTGGCCCCGAACCTCAACCTGGCGAGCATCACCAGCGTCCGCGCCATCGATCGGTACACGGTGCTGGTCATCCTCAGCCAGGCGGTGCGACAGGTACTCCAAGGTCATGGCACCGATGGGCTCGTTGGGATGCGGACAGGCAAAGAAGAGGAGTTGTTCCGGACCGTGGCCGATGCGCAGCATGCGGATCGTCTCCCCATCCGTGGACCGGCCGATGGGCACGAGGCGAACCGTCTGCGGGTGCTGCCGGGCCAGGCGCTCGGCGCTCCCGTTCAACTCATCCACGGTCAGGAACCGCTTGTAGTCCGGGACATCACGCAGCACGGGATTCAGTTTCATGTTCGCCCCTTCCATGAGCGTGAGAATGGCCCAGTCTAACCCAGTCTCGTGCGGACGCAATGCGCTTTCGCGGAGGTCAAATCCGGTGTCCGCCACGCCCGTATACCCCGGTGACCTTGTCGAGGCGCGCCCATCCGAGCCGGGGGGCGTCCCCAACACGTTGGCTCCTGCGTTGCCGGCCAGGCCGGCCGCGGGGTACCATGCTGGCTGAATTCGCTTCGGGGAGACGGGATGACACAGGAAAGCCAGGCGCTGCTCAAGGTGCGAGACCTGAGGAAGACCTACGGTGCGGTGCGGGCCGTGGACGGGATCTCGTTCTCTGTCCCGCAAGGATCGGTGTTCACCATCCTCGGCCCGAACGGGGCCGGGAAGACCACGACCCTGGAGATCCTGGCGGGGATCCGCGAACCCGACAGCGGGGAGATCGAGGTATTTGGGACGCGGGTCCGGCGGGTGACCCCGGCGATGAAGCAGCGGATGGGGGTCCTCCTCCAGGAGGGCGGGTTCGAGCCGTACCTTAGGGTGCGCGAGGTGCTGGCCTTGTTCGCCTCGTTCTTCGACCGGGCCCTTCCGGTGGACGAGGTGCTCGCCCGCGTCGCCCTCGAGGACAAGGCTGGGGCACTCGTGCGGGATCTGTCGGGCGGGCAGAAGCAGCGGCTGGCCCTCGGCGTGGCCCTCATCAACGACCCAGATCTCGTGTTCCTGGACGAGCCCACCACCGGCCTTGACCCCCAGGCCCGCCGCAACATGTGGGCGGTCATCGATGACCTCAAGGAGAGAGGGAAGACGATCATCCTCACCACCCACTACATGGAGGAGGCGGAGGCCCTGTCCGACCACGTGTGCATCATGGACCACGGCCGCGTCATCGCCCAAGGGTCCCCACGGGAGCTCGCGGCGAGCCTCGGGCAGGACACGATCATCGAGTTCGACGCCCCTGACCTTCCACCCCCGGCCCGCGAAGGGCTTGGCGCTTGCGGTGTACAAGTCCAGGCCGACGGCAACCTGGTGACCCTCAAGTCGGCCGACCTGGCGGCGACGATGGAGCGGCTCCTTTCGTGGTCCCGCAAGCACCAGATGCCGCTGCGGAACATGGCCGTGCGGCAGCCCAACCTGGAGGACGTGTTCCTCTCCCTCACCGGCCGGAGGCTGCGCGAGTGACCGCGGTCCTCCGCCTGGCCTGGGCCCACCTGATCACCGCGTTGCGGGAGCGGGAGACCCTGTTTTGGTTCGTGGTGTTCCCGCTCCTGCTTCTGGCCCTCCTGACCCTGATCTTCGGGCGGATCGGTCGAGAGGGGGAGATGAGCTTCAAGGTGGCCCTGGTGAACCTCGATCGCGGCGAGCTCGCCCAGGTTGTGGAGGAGGCGTTCCTGGCGTTGGGGATCGCCCCCAAAGAGGGGAAGGAGCCGCTTTTTGCCATCCGCCGCCCAGCTGCCGATGAAGACGTCGCGGGGTTCCTCGCCCGGGAGAAGGAAGCGGTGCGGCTGGGGGACCGTACGGCGCTGATCGTGATCCCTTCCGGGTTCAGCGAAAGGGTCCTGGACGGGTTTGCCGCGCGCCGTCCGCCAGCAGCCGGGCCGAGCGGGCTCATCCAGGTCTACATGAGCGAAGGGAACGCCGCGTCGGGGTTTGCGGAAGCTCTCGTAGAGCAAGTCCTGGCAAGCCTGGACCGCGAGCTCCTCGCCCGCGCCGGCCTGTACCGGGCAGAAGACGCCGTGCCCAGCGAGATCGCGTGGGTCGGCACTAGCCGTAGGCAGATTGCATACGTGGACTTCCTCCTCCCCGGGGTGATCCTGATGGCGTTCTTCATCGGGGGCCTGTTCAGCGTTCCCGGGACGATCCTCTACGCCCGGGATCAGCGCATCCTCCGCCGGTACTGGGTGACCCCGCTCACCGTGCCCCAGTACCTTATGGGGTTCGGCCTGGGATACATGGGGATGTGCCTCCTCCAATTCGTCTCGCTTGCCCTGGTCGGGCGATTCGGGCTCGGGGCAAGCATTGAGTTCGCCCGGCCCATGGCCATCCTGTACCTCGTGTTGAGTGCGGCCACGTTTTTCTCCTTCGGGTTCCTGGTAGCGTCGCTCGCCAAGACGGCGAACGCGGGGATGGCCATCGCCAACATCCTCAACATGCCGATGATGTTCCTGAGCGGGCTATTCTTCCCGGTCGCCGACCTCCCCGTCTTCCTCAAACCCTTCCTCCACGCCAATCCCCTGGCCTACCTCGCCGAGGGGTTGCGTGCCTCGCTTGGGGTGGCGCAAGGCATCCTGCCCGTCCCGCTCACGATCGTCGTCCCGCTTGGTTGGATCGCCTTGGCCACGGGGGTAGCCGCACGCCGTCTTCGCTGGGACGTGGGACGATGAACGCCTTCAAGGAGCTCCTGCGCACGCAATTCCTCGTGTTCGCACGGGACAAGATGGCCCTGTTCTTCACGTTCCTGTTTCCCCTCGTGTTCATCCTCATCTTCGGCTTTATCTGGGGCGGGCTCGAGGGCAACCGGGCGACGAAGCTCGGCCTCGCCGTCCTCCCCGGAGCGGAGGTCCAGGTCCTGGACCAGGTGTTGTCCAGCCGAGGCCCGTTGGACGTGCACCGGTACTCGGATCGCGCGGCTCTCGAGGTGGACCTCGGGAAGCGGAGGGTCGACTTCGGGCTGGTGTGGGATGGAAAGATGCTCCTCTTCCTCTACGATCCCACGCGGGTCCAGGAAAACTACGCGTTCCAGGAAGTAGCCCGCGGGATCAGCGCCGACTTCGACCTCCGCCGGCAGGGGCTCTCCTCGGTGGTGGGGGTAGAGAAAGTGCACGTCGGGCGGGCCAAAGCCAGTTGGTTCAACATGATCGTGCCCGGGATCATGGCGTTCTCGATCCTCACAAGCGGCCTGTTCGCCGTGTCCGGGCGGATCACGTACATGAAGGAGCGGAAGCTCCTCAACCGCCTGATCGTGACCCCGATGTCGCCGGGAGCCTTTCTTGCCGCCATCGCCGGCGTGCGGCTGGCCGTGGGGTACGTCTCCACGCTCATCACGCTCGCTCTCGCGGTGGCGTTGTTCAACGCGGCGTTCCAAGTGAACTGGCCGCTCTATACAGCCTTCGTCGTGGCGGCGACCCTGGGCACGATGGGGCTCGGGACGCTGATCGCCCTCGTGGTGCGGAGACCAGGGAGCGCGAGCACCGTGGCCAACATCGCGGCGCAGATCATGATGTTCTTGTCGGGGATGTACATCCCGGTGGAGCTCATGCCGTCGTTCCTGCGGGCGGTGAGCCGCGCCCTTCCCCTCACGTACATGGTGGAGGGAATGCGGTATGTGACCGGAGTTGGGGACATGTCGCCGACGAAGTTCCTGGGCACGGCCGTTGGGCTCGGCGTCCTGGGGGTGCTCCTCCTGCCGGTGCTTGGGAGGTACGTGGTCAGCGCCGACCGGCGGTAGTGCCCGGCTTGTCCTGTCCCACCGGTCCACGGCCGAGCAGTGGGCGGAGGCCGAGCGAGCGGGTACAATGGGGCCATCGTCGGTTCGATGGTGCCCATCTATCGGCCTACGGGAAAGGAGGCGGAATGGCCTACGAAAAGCGCAAGATGTACAATGTGAGTCATTTGGGACTCACGTGTGCGGACTGTGGCGCGAAGATCGAGGAGCTCCCGTTCGAGCCCAAGACCGATCGCCCGGTCTACTGTCAGAAGTGCGCCCGACAGCATCGGCGGAACAATCCTCGCATCCTGCGGTGAGATCCAGACGGGGCGGCTGCAAAGCCGCCCCGTTTTCCTCTATCCCCCTGCGAGATACCGCACCGCCCCCACCATGGCCCCGGCGAGCACCACCGCCCAGGCCGGCCAGCGCCCAAACAGAAGCAGCCCCAGGCCAACCGGGAACAGGATGCCTGTTCCCACGTCCCAATGCATCCCCCACGCCAGGCGCACGGCCACCGCGGCGATCACCCCCACCACCGCGGCCGACACCCCGGCCAGGAACTCCCGCGCCCCCGGCCAGCGACGAATGCGCGGGAGGCTCGGGCTGAGGACGGCCACGATCACAAACGACGGCAGGAAGATGGCCGCCGTGGCCACGGCCGCCCCGCCTGGACCGGCAAGGAGCCAGCCGATGAACGTGGCCGAGGAGAGCACCGGTCCCGGCGTCATCTGCCCCACGGCCACGGCATCGATGAGCTGGGCCGGGGTGAGCCAACCGAGGGCCACGAGCTCGCGCTCGATGAACGCGTAGAGCATCATCCCGGTTCCGAAAAGCAGCGCCCCCACTTTGAGAAAGAAGAGAGCCACCGCTCCCACGTCGGGGCCCCCGGCCATCCCCGGCAGGACGCCCACCGCCAGGAGGCCCCCTGCGCCTTGGGGGAACCAACGCCGGAGCAGCGCGGCGGCACCAGCGCCGAGCAAGATCCGCACCGGATCCGCTCCGATCAGGCTCAGCGCGAGGGCCCCTGCCGTCCATAACCCCCACGACCAATGGGTCAGAGCAGCCCTGCCGAGGCGCATCGCGGCCGCAAGGATCACCCCCAACACCGCGGGGTGGATCCCCAAGGCGAACACGCGGTGGAGCTCGGGCAGGGCGCCGTACCGCTGGTAGGCCCAGGCCAAGAGGGCTGACAGGAACGCCGCCGGAAGGATGAACGCGGCCCCGCCCACCAGAAACCCGGCCCAACCCGCCCGCATGTGCCCAAGCCAGATGGCCATCTCCGCGGCATTCGGCCCGGGCACGAGGTTGACGGCCGCCACCATGTCCAGGAACTGCTCCCGGGTGAGCCACCGGCGGCGCTCCACCGTCTCCTCCTCCATGAGGGCGATGTGGGCCGCCGGGCCGCCCACGGAGATGGTCCCCAGTTTTAGGAACAGCCCGCCCACTTCCGCCAAACGACGCGCCTTATGGGAAGATTTCTGGACTTGACCCATACCGCTCACAGGTTAGCGCGGAGAAGGGCGGCTGTCAGGACGCCAGGAGGGGTTGGCCCCCTCCCTCGTCACGCCCGGAGAGGGCGCTAGGCAGCCCTCCGCAGCTCGGCAATCCGTTCTTCCACCGCCCTGGCCTCCGCCTGGAGCTCTGCCAGGTACGCCTCGAGCCGGGCGACCCTCTCCTCCCGGCTCAAGAGCCGCCGGTGGAAGCCCAGGCCGTCGTGATGGCCACGAGGCGGACAGCAACAGCAGCAGTGATGGTGGCCGTGGTGGCGATGCTCATGCCCGTACATCCCGCTCACCCCCTTCCCCCGTCGTGAGGGCTTCGTAGTCCGCCAGGAACCGGTTCAGTCGGTCCCGGGTGTGGCGGAGGTGCAGCGCCCAGGCGTGCAGGTGCTCCCGCCCGAGGTCGGTGATCGCGTACACCCGGCGGGCGGGGCCGCTGCCGGCGGTGTCCCATGAGGAGCGGACCAGGCCCTCCTCCTCGAACCCGCGCAGGGTGCGGTAGAGGAAGCCGGGGTCGGCGTTCGCGACGTCCTCGCCCCCGCTCAGGCGCTCAAGGAGCTCATAGCCGTGGGCCGATCCCCGGGAGAGCTCAAGGAGGATCCATGGCTGGAGAAAGCCGCGAACCCGTCCTGCGAACTGGGGACAGCACTCCCGGTCCTCGTGGCCACGGTCCTGCCCGCTGCACATGCGCCCTCCACCTCTATGTGACTTATGCATATAGATGATACGCTGCGAACGCCGGAGGTCAAGCGGCAGGCGCTCGAACCTAGGCGGCCGGGGCCGACGTGCCCGCCGGCTCCAGGACCAGGGCCCCCAGGCCCCATCCGATGGCGGCCGCGTTGCCCTGGGAGGCCGCCTCGTGAAGGTACGCCCCGAGCCCGGGCAGGCGGAAGTCCCGCGCCCCCACGGTGAACATCTCCGCCGCCATCAGGAAGAACCAGCCCCCGGCCCAGCTCATCATGCTGTTCCAGATCAGGTTGATCGCGGCGAACGGGAGGGCGAGGGCCCTCATCCGCAGCCAGGGGTGGAAACGGAACACGGTGCTCGCCTCCTGGAGCTCCTTGGGGATCGTGGTCAAGGGCTGGTACCAGGCGAAGGTCAAGTTCCAGACCTGGCTCGTAAAGATGAGGAGGATCGCGGAGAGTTCGAGCGCCAGCCCCTGGGGGAGGAACGCGGTCAGGCTCAACACCACCACCGGGAGGAACGAAAGAATGGGCACGCTCTGCAGGACGTCAAGGAGCGGCAGGAGCACCCTCTCCGCGCGGCGGCTGTGGGCGGCCTTGTACCCGTAGGCGAGGGAGAAGAGGAGCGAGAGCACGTAGGCGGTGGCCATCCGGCCCACGGACAGCACCGCGTACCACGGCAGGGCCGCCGGGGCGAGGGAGATCGCCGGCCCCTTGACAACCGGCGGGGCGGAGAACGCCAGGCGCACCCCGGCGTAGAGGAGCGCGGCGATCCCCAGAAGGACCACGGCATCCCCCCAGCTGAGGGGGCGGTGGGGCCGGGCCCCCTTGAACAACCGAAGCGGCCTCATCGCCCGCCTCCCACCTGGAGCACCGCCGCCCCCCGGACCTCACGCCGCTTGAGGCGCAGGAGCACGTCGCCCGCCGCCGCGAGCGGGTACACCTCCACCTCGGTGCGGATCGGGATTTCCCCGGCCAGGGCCAAAAACTCCTCCCCGTCCCGGCGGGTGGCGCCCGCCACCGAGCGCAGGACCCGCTCCCCGTAGATGAGGTGGTACGACATCTCCGGGATCGGGGTCATGTGGATCCCCGCCAGGACCACGGTCCCCCCTGGCCGCACCGCCCGGAGGGCCTCGGGCACGATCCATCCCGCTGGGGCGAACACCACGGCCGCATCGAGGGGCTCAGGCGGTTGATCTTGTGCTTCTCCCACCCATGTCGCCCCAAGCTCCCGGGCAAGCGCTTTGTGGACCGCGGTGCGGGTGAACACGTGAACCTCACACCCCCGGTGGCGGGCGACCTGGACCGCGAGATGGGCAGAGGCCCCGAACCCGTAGAGGCCAAGTCGGTCCCCAGCGGCAACCCCGCTCAACCGGAGGGCCCGGTACCCGATGATCCCCGCGCAGAGGAGGGGGGCCGCACCCTCATCAGGAAGGGCATCGGGGATGGGGTAGACGAATGGTTCTGGAGCCACGAGGCACTCGGCGAAGCCGCCGTCGGCGTGGTAGCCGGTGAATTTGGCGTTCTCGCACAAGTTCTCCTGACCCCGCCGACAGTACCGGCACTCCCCACATGCGAAGTGAAGCCACGCCACCCCGACGCGGTCGCCGGCCTTGAACCGAGCTGTCCCGGGACCCGAGGCGTCGACCTCGCCCACGACCTGATGGCCCAGCACAAGGGGGGCCTTGGGCAGGGGTAGGTCCCCCTCGGCGATGTGGAGGTCGGTGTGACAGACCCCGCAGGCGGTCTAGAACTCCACCACCCACAACTCGTCCTCGTCCACGAGATAGTACTCGGCCCGCGCCCCGCGGAGGTACAGGAGGACATAGTCCGGGTCGTCCGGCCCTTCCCAGTAATCACTCCACTCCTCCTCCCAGAACTCCTTCTTAAGCTCCGGATCCTCCACTAGCTCCGCCTCGCCGAACACCTGGGCGTAGGCACCGCCCTCCAGGTCGAGGAAGCACGCGGTGGCCTTGGCGTTCCGGGCGATCTCCTCCACCTTACGGGACGACCTGCTGGTTGCGAACCACACGCCGCCCTCCTCCTCGTAGGCGAGGATCGTCATCGGGCGCACCCGGGGGTAGCCTTCGGCGTTGGTGATGAAGAGGGCGATCTCGCTCTCCTCGACGACCTCCCATAGCCTTTCCTCCACCTCTTGTTCCACGATCGCCTCCTACGGACACGGAGCCCCAGGATATCTCGCTGGTGACGGACCGGCCAGCATGTATAGACGGCTAGGGTTGCTCCTCGGGAGGAAGGGCGGTGAGGCGGGCGATTCCACTGCGGGCGACGGAAAACCGCCAACTGCCCACGACCAACGTGGCCACGGCAGCGGCCACGAGCGCCCACCCCAGGGCGGTCAGCCACGGGGACTGCAAGAAGTACACGAACGACACCCCGGCGGCGACCAACGCCAGCGCAGTACGGACGTAGGCGAGGAAGGTACGTTCGGCAGCCAGGACCGTACGCTCCGCGGCCAGCCGATCCCGCAGCACCAGGTCCTCCCCGGAGACGTCGTCATAGGGGACGCTCATCCTTCACCTCCGCGTCGATCTTCGGCTTTCTGGCCATCACAGCCCAATGGAACCTCCCCAGTCGATGGAACACAACCTGCGCCAGCTCTTCCCGATCCCGGGCACCCTATGATCCCCCATGCGCCGGATGTCGGCCCCCGTCGGGGAAAGTGCCCACACGGGGGTGGCGGCCGGAAGTCCGGCCCAGGCCCGCACCTCATCTACCAGGGACGGGCGCACAGTAAGGACGAGGAACGCCGGGGAGCTTAGCGCTGCCCGCATCCCAGGGGCGAACCCGCCGCCGGCAAGCTCGAGCGGTCCCACCTCGTCCACCAGGATCGCCGCGGCCTCCCCCGCCGCCCGGCGAAGCGCGGCGTTGGCGAAGGCAAGGCCATCGGGTGAGAAGAAGAACTTGCGGAACGCGATCCCCGGGGGTTCACGGGAACACAGCGGGAACTCCTCACCGGTGGCAAGGTCGCGGACCCGGTACCCCACCGTCTCTCCATCCTGAAGCACGCGCGGGGAGGCGACGCCGGCCACGCTCAACCCTCGCCCTCGCAATTCCCCGGTCAGGGCCAGGACGCCCGTGGTCTTCCCCGAGCCGATGGGTCCGGTGACGAGGAAGGCCCGCCCGCCCCGGTCGCGGTGGGCAAGGACGTGGTCCGCAAGACCCGCAACTACGATCCGCCCTCCTTAAGGCACTCCCTTGTTTCGACAAGACGACCGTGGTGGAACGCGAGGAGCTCGGCGAGGATGCTCACCGCCACGGCACCGGGATATTTGCCCCCAATGGGAAGCCCTACCGGGCAGCGCAGGAGTTCCACCCGCTCCTTGGGGATCCCCGCCTCCCCAAGCCGCTTGCGGACCTCCGCGGCCTTGGGACGGGAGCCGAGCATCCCCACGTAGGCCGGGGCCGGCTCCGCGGCCAGGACCTGGGTCGCCACATGGAGGTCAGTGGCATGGGAATCGGTGCAGATGACCGCGTAGGTCTGTCCGGAGGGCACGGGGACGAGCGCATAGCCGGGCAGGTGATGGACCACGACGCCAGGGGCAAGTTCACCCGCCCGCTCCGCGCGATCGTCGTAGACCTCCACCGCAAACGGAGTCACCTCGCCCGCGAGCCGGCCGAGGAGGGCCCCCACGTGGCCAGCCCCGAAGATGACGAGTCGCGGTCGGGAGGCGAGGACCTCGTAGAACACGGTCGTCCGCCCGCCGCACAGCATCCCGAGGTCGAGGAGCTCGTAGGTGCGGAGCGAGGTGCGTTCGCCCGAGGACAGGAGCGCAACCGCGTCCTCCCGCGCCCTCTGCTCCAACGCCCCGCCGCCGATCGTCCCCTCGATCCGGCCACCCTCGAACACGAGCATCCGCGCCCCCGGCTCGCGGGGCGCCGGCCCCTCCACCGCCACCACCTCCACCCACACCGCGGGCTCACCCCTGGCCAAGCACTCCGCCACCCGCGTGAAGAACGCTGCCTCCACGCCCTCACACCTCCAGCCCGGCCATCCGGTTGAACTCCTTGATCAGCTCGTCGATCTCGGCAACCTGACGGTGGATGCGGTCCCAGTACTCCGGCCAATCGTACCACTGCGCCAGGAGCTCCTCCGCGGTTTTCCCCATCTGCTCCACCCACGTGAAGTACTTGAGGTTGTGGACCCGCCGGCGATCCCAATGGGAGAGCTCGGCCATATGGTCGGTCGTCGCCCCGAGGAGCCAGCGGTGGTAGTCGACCACGGCCTGGGTCTCGGAGTACGGGCCCCGCTCCGCACGGAGCTCAATAAGCCGGCTCTGATAAAGCTCCATAGAATCGGTGAACACGGTCAATACCACGTCCCGCTCGGTGAGCTCGTAGTACTTGGCGAACCTGATCGCGGCGAGGAGGTTGGCGGCGCTGGAAATCCCGAGAAGGGGGAGCTTGTCCACGAACGCAGGCGGCACCCCCTGGCGGAGGAGGAACTCCTGGCCCGCGGGCTCGTTGAAGAGGCGGATGAGGCTCACCGGGGCCTCGTCGTCGATGGCGATCACGACGTCGGTGTTGCGCACGTTGTGGATCCACGGGACGTGCTTGTCCCCGATCCCCTCGATCCGGTGGCTGCCGAACCCGTTCAGGAGCAAAGTCGGGCACTGCAGCGACTCCCCAACCGCGATCTTGCTTCCGGGGAACCGTTCCTTCAGGTAGTCCCCGCACCCTAGGGTGCCGGAGGAACCGCTTGTGAGCACCACCCCCGCGTAGCGCCCCGTCGGACCCAGCCCTCCCCGGAGGACCTCCTCCATGGCCGGTCCGGTGACGGCATGGTGCCAAAGGTGGTTCCCGAACTCGTCGAACTGGTTGAAGATCATCACGTTGTCCCGGGTCCGCTCGAGCTCCTTGCATTTCTGGAAGATCTCCCACACGTTGGACTCGCTCCCCGGGGTGGCGATGACCTCGCCGCTGATGCGGGACAGCCATTCAAACCGTTCGCGGGACATCCCTTCAGGGAGGATGGCGATGGATTCACACCCGAGAAGGCTCGCGTTGTACGCCCCGCCGCGGCAGTAGTTCCCGGTGGACGGCCATACCGCCTTGTGGAAGGTGGGGTCGAACTGGCCGGTCACCAGCCGCGGCACCAAGCACCCGAATGTGGCCCCCACCTTATGGGACCCGGTGGGGAACCATTTCCCGACCAAGGCGATGATCCGTGCCCGGACGCCGGTAAGCGCGCGGGGCATCTCCAGGTAGTTGACCCGGCCGAACCCTCCTCCGTGGGGGACGGGCTCGTTCTTCCAGGTGATGCGAAACAGGTTTCGCGGGTGGAGGTCCCAGAGCCCGATCCCGCGGAGCTCGTCGCGGATCTTGACCGGGACCTTGTTGGGGTCCTTCATCTGGGCGAAGGTGGGGATGATGATCCCCCGCTTCTTGGCCTGCTCCACGGCGCGCTGGCGCCCCTTCTCGTTTACCGTCAAGTCGAGCATGCGTTCTCCTCAACCCCTTCGCTGGGGACCTGGGCCTCAAGTTGACCCTGCCCAGCGATAATGCTACCATGTTGTCTGGCAGGTTGACAAGGGTATGGGGTTCCGCAAGGTCAAGCCGACGAAGGCATCGACGGCGGTCGCCGAGCAGATCCTGCAGGCGATCAAGAACGGGGCATTCCCGGTGGAAGGGAAGCTCCCGTCCGAGGCCGAGCTCGCCCAGCAGATGGGGGTCAGCCGCCCCACCGTGCGGGAGGCGCTCTCCGCCCTGGCCGCGGTGGGGCTGATCGAGGCCCGCCCCGGCATCGGCAACTTCGTGAAGCACCCCAGTGAGTCCATGGCCCTGGAGGCCCTGTTCATCCTGGAGAACGAGGCGAGCTGTCTCGAGATCATGGAGGCGCGCACGGTGCTGGAGCCGCCGGTGGCGGAGCTCGCCGCCCGCAAGCGGAGCGAAACCCACGTGGACAAGCTTGAAGGCCTGGCTCACGAGCTCGCCGGCCTCACCAGCTCAGACCGGTTCACCGAGTACTTCGACACCGACAAGCGGTTCCACCTGGCGCTGGTCGAGGCCGCCCAGAACAACCTGCTTGCCGCGGTGCTGGTTCCCCTCATCAACACCATGGACCAGCACCTGTACCGAGAGTTCACCCGCGAGTACTACCTGAAGGATGAAGGGAGCATTGCCGAGGTCGCCTCGCTCCACGCCGAAATAGCCCGGGCGGTCCGAGCCCGGCGGCCGGCCCAGGCCGGGGCGGCGATGCGCAACCACTGGCAGCGGATGTGGCGGCTCGTCCAAGGCGAGGAGCCGAACTAGCTACATCTCAGGCACGACGCTCCAAGGGAGGGACGGGAAACGATGGAGAAGAAGACGGTGGTGGTGGCGCTGGGAGGGAACGCGATCCTCCAACGGGGACAGAAGGGGACGTTCGAAGAGCAGCTTGCGAACGTGTACCACACCTGCGAACAGCTTGCGGACATGGTCCTCTCCGGGAGGTGGCGGATCGTCATCACCCACGGCAACGGCCCCCAGGTGGGGAACATCCTGCTCCAGCACGACGCCGCCAAGCACGTCGTCCCGCCGATGCCGATGGACGTGTGCGGGGCGGAGTCCCAGGGCCTGATCGGGTACATGATCCAGCAGGCCCTGCACAACATCCTCGATCGGCGGGGCCGGGGGGACATCCCGGTGGCGACCGTGGTCACCCAGGTCCTGGTGGACAAGGCCGACCCGGCGTTCCAGAATCCCACCAAGCCCGTGGGCCCGTTCTACAGGGAAGACGAGGCCAAGCGCCTGCGGGACGAGAAGGACTGGCATGTGGTGGAGGACGCGGGCCGGGGCTGGCGGAGGGTTGTGCCCTCCCCCGACCCCAAGGCGATCGTGGAGCGGGAGGCAATCCGCATCCTCGTCCAGAACCGGGCCATCGTCGTCGCCTCCGGCGGGGGTGGGATCCCGGTGGTCCAACAGGACGGGGAGCTCAAGGGTGTGGAGGCGGTGATCGACAAGGACCTCGCCGGCGAGCGCCTGGCCGAGGACGTGGGGGCGCACGTGTTCCTCATCCTCACCGATGTGGAGAAGGTGAAGCTCAACTACGGGAAGCCGGGCGAGCGGGCCCTGGACCGAATGACGGCGGCTGAGGCCAAGCGGTACTTGAGCGAGGGCCACTTCGCCAAGGGGTCGATGGAGCCCAAGGTGAAGGCGGCGGTGCGGTTCGTGGAAGCAGGCGGGGAGCGGGCGGCGATCGCCTCGCTCGATCAGGCGCTGGCGGCCCTGGAGGGCCAGGCTGGAACGCAAGTAGTGCCGTGACCGGTGAACCGTGATCCGTGATCGGTACGATGACCAACGAATCACGGATAACGGGTCACGGATCACGAGAAAGGGGGTAGAGCATGGCGGCAACAGATCTGCGTGGACGGGACTTCATCACGCTCCTTGAGTTCGATCGGGAGGAGATCGAGACGATCCTGGACACGGCGTTCGATCTCAAGCGCAACTGGATCCGGGGGGAACCGCATCGTTTGCTCCAGGACAAAACCCTGTTCATGCTGTTCTACAACATGTCGCTCAGGACCCGGAACTCGTTCGAGGCGGGGATGACCCAGCTCGGGGGCCACGCCCACTTCCTCCAGCCGGGGGCGGTGTACACGCCGGCCTTGCCGGGAGAGGAACAGGCCTACTCCACCGAACGCATCGCTGACGTGGCCCGGGTCCTGGCGGAGATGGGCCACGGCATCGCCATCCGCATCTACGGCAAGCACACGGGGTGGATCTACGGCAAAGGCGACCTCATCGTGCGCGAGTTCGCCCGCTGGTCGCGGGTCCCGGTGATCAACATGGAGGACGACATGTACCACCCCTGCCAGGCCCTGGCCGACGTCATGACCATGCAGGAGAAGCTCGGCGACCTCAGGGGCAAGAAGTTCGTGATGTCCTGGGCCTACTCGGGCTCAGTGGAGAAGCCGCTCGCCGTGCCCCAGTCGGCGATCATCGGCGCCTCCTACTTCGGGATGGACATCGTCCTCGCCCACCCCAAGGGCCTCGACCTCGACCCCAACATCCTCGCCGCGGTGAAGAAGAACGTCAAAAAATACGGGGGCTCGTTCAAGCTCGTGCATGACATGGACGAGGCGTTCAAGGACGCGGATGTGGTGTACCCCAAGTCCTGGACGGCTCAACCCACCGACGGGAAGGCCCCGATGGACCCGGCCAAGGCCAAGGCGATCTTCGAGGCCAACCGGCACTGGATCACCACTCAAGAGAAGATGAAGCTCACGGACGACGCCATCTACATGCATTGTCTTCCCGCCGACCGGGGGATGGAGGTCACCGACGAGGTGATCGACGGCCCGAACTCGGTGATCGTCGAGGAGGCCGCCAACCGCCTCCACGCCCAGAAGGGCCTCATGGCCTTGATCATGTAGGACGTGATCCGTGATCCGTTGGTCATCGTACCGATCACGGTTCACGGGTCACGGAAAAGGAGGAAGGGATGAGTTGGTTTCAGCTTGTGGGCAAAGACCTCATCAGCACCAAGGACTGGACGAAGGAGGAGCTGGAGATCGCGCTCAAGGTGACCGACCAGCTCAAGGGCATGTACTACGCAGGCCTCCCCCACCCCGCCCTCAAGGACAAGACGTTCCTGATGCTCTTCTGCAACACCTCCACCCGCACCCGCCTTTCGTTCGAGTCTGCGATGACCCAGCTCGGCGGCCACGCCCAGTTCATCGCCGTGGCCGACCTCCGGCTTTCCTTGGAGGAGAAGCCGGGGGCAGGGGAGACGATCAAGGACACGGCGAAGGTGATGGCCCGCTACGCCCACGGCATCGGGATCCGGCTCCTCGAGGACAAGGTGTCCCGCTACGGGGAGGGGACGGAGATCCTGTACCGGTTCGCCGAGCACGCCGAGATCCCGGTGATCAACATGGCCTCCGACGTGTGGCACCCCTGCCAGGCCCTTACCGACCTCTACACCCTGCGGGAGAAGCTGGGGCAGGATCTCAAGGGGGTGAAGTACACGATCATGTGGGCCTATTCGCCGTGGGTCCGGTCGTGGGGATCGGTCCAGGAAGACTTCGTGATCGCCGCCCGGTTCGGGATGGACGTGGTGGTGGCCCATCCCAAAGGGTACGAGCTCGATCCGGACGTCCTTGGTCTGGCCAAGAAGTACGCCGGGGAAAGCGGGGGCTCGCTCGAGGTCACGAACGACCTCGACGACGCCCTGAAAGGGGCGACGGTCGTGTTCCCCCGGGGATGGATGAGCCCCCGCCGCTACGAGATCGGAAAAGACGCGGAGATCAAGATGGCCGAAAAGTTCCGGGATTGGCGGTATACGCGCAAACGCCAGAAGGAGCTTACGAAGCCCGGGTATCTCATGCACGTGATGCCGATCGACCGCGGCCACGAGGCCGACGTGGAGCTGTGCGACGATCCTGAGCTCTCCTGGATGTACGACCAGGCCGAGAACCGCCTCCATGTGCAGAAGGCCATTTTGGCTCTGACCATGGGTGGGCGGCTCTGAACACATAGGATGCAGGTCGACCGGGGCACCCTGCGCCCCGGTTTCATTTTGTGGCGAACATTTCCCACCATATTCCACCGTTTTCCCCTGGCCATGGAAAGCGCCTATGATGCGCTTGGGGACTCAGGGGGATCATGAGAAAGGGCGCTTTAGGGGTGGCGTTTCTCTTGGTTTTGGCCCTGGGCAGCGCGGGCTTCACCTGGGCCCAGGAGAGCCTCCTCGTGGTGATCAACGAGTTTGGCCAAGGGAAGGCCTATGGGAACGGGGAGTGGGTGGAGCTCGTGGTGGTGGGGACTGGCCCCTGTTCTTCGGTGGATATGCGCGGTTGGGTCTTCCGCGACCAGCAGGGCGATACAGGTGGAGGAGTTCATTTTGTGTTTCAAAATCAACCTGTCTGGGCATCCGTCCCTGCTGGCACTACAATTGTCGTTTACAATCCCGGCGCTACCGGCTATTTGCCCGACCACTTCCCTGCATATCCAGACCATGACTTTGATGATTGCGTGGTGGTCCTTCCGGCCAACGCCAGCGGTTACTTCGATTTCAAGCGCTGGGATGGGCTTGGTAATCCAGGGGATTCGCTGGTCCTCCTCGATGATTCTGGAGGCACTGTGGACGGGATTTCTTATCGAAACGGGACAGGGCAAAACCCAGTGATCTCGAACGTTGGTTCCACAAAGGCGGCTTGGTATGCGGGTGATACGCAGTCCGGGGTGAACGACTCTGCGAACTGGGTTGTCGGGGGCGATGGGCCTGGCGGCTCCACCCCGGGGGCTGGGAACACCCCCGAAAACACCGGTTGGATTCAAGGCCTTCGGCCCAGTCCGGCCGTTTCGGTCTCGCCCACATCCCACGACTTCGGCGCGGTGGACGTGGGCGGGGAAAGCTCGCCCCTTGCGGTGACCGTGGCCAACACCGGCTGTGCGGCGCTTGTGGCGGGCACGATCACGCTCACCGGCCAGAACGCTGGGGAGTTCGAAATCCGGGATGACCAGTGCTCTGGGACAACCATCCCCGCCGGGGAATCCAGGACCTTCCAGGTGGTGTTCAAGCCCGCCTCGGCCGGCGCGAAGTCCGCCACCCTCGTTGTCCCCACCAGCGGTCCCGCTAACCCGACCGTCGGGGTGGCCCTTTCCGGGAGGGGGACCGCACTAAAAGGCGATGTGGATGGGGACGGGGCGATTGCCTTGGCCGACGTGCGACTGGCCAAGATGGCTGCGTACGGCCTCATCACCCTCACCCCCGAGCAGCGCCACCGGGCGGACGTGGACGACGATGGCGACGTGGATCTAGAAGATGCCGAGGCCACCCTCGCCGTGGCCCCCCTCACCGGCGGGGTGGGCGAGGAGGTGGCGGTCCCTATAACTGTGGTTGGGTTCCCGAACGGGGTTGCAGGGCTTGCCGTGGGCACGGCCGGGCCCGGTGGGCACCTCGGGCTTCGCTACGACCCCACCCGATTCCAGGTGACCGGGGTCCAGGGCGCAAACGGGTTCCAGGTCATGGCCACCTCCATCGACAACGTAAGCGGTGAAGTGCGTTTCGTGGTGGTGAACCCCACGGGAGGGGTGGACGAGGGCGACGTGGCGGTAATCGTGGGGACCCGGGTTGGGCCCGGCGATCCTGGTTTCGCCGTGAGCAAGGCCAACCTCCAGCTCGTGAACGCGGCGAACGCCCTTATCCCCGTGGGCGCTTACACCCTGAGCGTGGGCGGGGCGCCGTTGTACTACGTGGGGCGAGGCCAGCGATAAACATCGGCGCGGATGGGCCCTGCGGTAGGTAACGTCCATGGAATCGTTAGAGCCATGGGGAGGTTCAAAGTCTGCTTAGTGCCTCCACAGGATCGAGCCGGGCCGCCCGCAGGGCGGGGTAAAGCCCAAAAGCAACTCCGACAAGGATGGAGAAGCCGAAGGCGACCCCGGCCGGGAGCGGAGAGAACGCAAACGGCCATCCCCCGAACCGGGTACCGAGCCAGGCCGCCACCCACCCCAACCCGAGGCCCACGAGCCCGCCGAGGACACAGATCAACACCGACTCGTTCAGGAACTGGCCAGAAATGTCTCGGGGACGCGCTCCCACCGCCATTCTGATCCCGATCTCCTGCGTCCGCTCCGCCACAGAGACGAGCATGATGTTCATGATCCCAATCCCCCCAACCAACAGGGAGATCGCGGCAATGCCCCCCAACGTGAGCATCATGGTAGTGGTCGTCTGCTCGAACGTTTCCATGATCTCCTGGGGGATACGCACGTCAAACGGGGGCATCGCGGTCCGGGTTCGCCCCGCGCCGGTCGCCATCGGCGCCACCCCCACCCCCGTCGTCAACCCCGGCAAGCTCGGCACGCCCGGCAACCCGCCTCCCCGGAACTGGGTCCACTGGCCCGCAACCTGGGACTGGCCCTGCTGGGAGGCGTAGACCATCCCGTTCAACAGCCCTTCGACCTGGGTGCCCGCTTCCTTCACGAGCGTTTCGCTTTTGGCCAGGACAATGTAGGAGCTAATATAGGTGGAACCACCGAGGCTCTGGAGGGTCGTGATGGGAATGTAGACTTGGTCGTCTAGGTTTTGGTACCCTACTTGTCCCCGTTCCTGCATCACGCCCACCACCCAGAACGTCTCGCTCTCACCGTACAGGGAAAGGGTAAGCCTCGTCCCAATCGCCTCCTCACCGCGGAACAGGTCTTGGGCCACCTTGGCCCCGAGGACGATCGACTTCTTGCGGTTCTCATCCATGGGGTGGAGGAAGCGGCCTTGGACCGGGTAGTAGTCGAAGATCTCAGCGTATTCAGGCGTCGTCCCGATCACGCCAACGGGCCAGGTGGACCCTCCCGCCAAGATCACCTCCCCCGACGCTCGGCTGACGGGGGCAGCACCGGACACAGCAGAGAGCGACCGGAACTCGGCGGAGATGTCCTCGGTGAACGTCCTTCTCGCCCGGCTGTCCTCGATGGCGTTGGGACGGATGGTCACGTTCACGGTCCGCATCCCCAGGCCCGCGATCTGGCTGGTGATCTGCGAGGTGGCCCCCTCCAGCATGGACACAATGGCCACCACCGCCCCGACCCCGATCACCACCCCCAAGATCGAAAGCCCGGTGCGAAGCTTGTGGGCCGAAAGAGCAGCCAAGGCGCTGCGCAGCACCTCAACCCAATCCACCGGTATCCTCCTCGATCTCCCCGTCCCTCATGCGGATCTGGCGCTTGGCGTAGGCCGCCACCTCGGGCGCGTGCGTCACCACGACCACGGTTCGCCCGTCCGCGTTCAAGGAGCTGAAAACCTTGAGCACGTCGTGCCCGGTCTTGGTGTCCAGATTCCCGGTCGGCTCGTCGGCCAAGAGCACTTTCGGTTCGTTCACCAAGGCCCGGGCAATCGCAACCCGCTGGTGTTCTCCTCCCGAGAGCTGGGTGGGCCGATGCCGTGCCCGGTGCGCCAGTCCCACGGCCTGCAAGCACTCAAGTGCCCTCACCCGCCTCTCCCTCCGCTTCACCCCAGCATAGACCAGCGGCAGTTCCACGTTCTCCAAGGCCGTGGCGTAGGGGAGGAGGTAGAACCGCTGAAACACGAACCCTACGTTGCGGCTGCGCACGCGCGCGAGCTCGTTCCGGGAAAGGCTGGACACCTCCTCCCCTTCCACGAGCACCCGTCCCTGCGTGGGCCGATCGAGGCACCCCAGGATGTGGAGCAAGGTGGACTTCCCCGACCCGGAAGGGCCGATGACCGCGGTGAACTCCCGTTCCCGAACGACGAGGTCGACCCCCCGCAGGGCCCACACCTCCGTTTCCCCAAGGCGGTAGACCTTCTTCACCCCTTCGAGGACGATGAGCGGTCCCGTCATGGTGATCGGGGAGCAGCCCTGCCGGCGGGGCGAGCCGCGTCGGTGGGCGCCGGTTGCAGCGCCTCCCTGGCCTGCGCGGGATAGAGCAGGACCTCCTCCCCCTCCTCCAGCCCGGCCTTGATCTCGGCGTACAGCTCCGAAACCACGCCCACTTCCACTGGCCTGAGCGTGGCCGTCCCATCCTTCACCACCGCCACGCCCCAACGCTGTGGAAGCTGCATCAGCGCGCTCACCGGGACCCGCAGCACCCCCCGCGCCTCGGCCGTGACGATGTCGACTTTAACCGAAAACCCCGGCAGAATTGCAGAAGTGGGGTTTGAGATCCTCAGGACTGCCGGAACCACTTTCCCCCCACCGCTCTTGACCGCTTGAAGCCCCACCCGGACAACCTCCGCCGTCCAGGCCCGGCCGGAAACGGCGTCGAATGTGGCTTGGCCTCGCTGGCCCACGGCCAGCTGGCGGACATCGAGCTCGCTGACCTCGATCGCGATGAACAGAGCGGTGGTGTCCAGCACGGATACCCGGTACTGCCCGGCGCTCTTCTCCACCCGGGCCACGATCCCCCGGAAGGGCGCGCGGATGGTGGTCGTCTCGTAGTTCGCAGTGGCGATCTTGTATTCCAGCTCCTTCTCCCGGATCGTCGAGGGTACGCCCGCCGCACGTGCCTCGGCCAGCGTCCGCTCGGCCCGCAGCAGGGCCAGCTCTTCTTGTGTTGAGTCTAGCACCGCCAAGATTTGGCCTTTCTCAACTGCGTCGCCTTCCGATACCCTAAGCTCGACGAGCTTCCCCTCCTGGAAGGTGAAGGTGGCCTCATCGTTGGGGATGACCTCCCCAACCACGGTCAGCATTTGCAGGATGTCCCCCCGCTCCACCCGTACAGTGGGCCCGAGGGACTGGCTTTGCGGCGTGTTTCCATCGCGGTTCGTCCACCGCTGCCAGCCGTACCACCCTACTCCGGCGGCCAAGAGAACCAAGACAATGCCTCCTGCCCACTTCCAGCGCTTTCTCATGGCAGGATCTCCTCCCAACCAACCTTCAACCCCAGGATCTGCCGATGGCGGAGATAGGCAAGGACCAAATTGAACACCCTTTGCTCCCGATCTCTCTCGAAACCTCGCTTTCTCAACTGGAAATCCTCCCATTCATCCACGCTAATCACATCGGCCTCCAGCTTCTCGCGCATGATCGTTTCCTCCAAATCCCACTTGGCCTCCTCCAGTTGAAGGAGTTCGAGATCTTCCAGGGCCTGCTGCAGTGCGGTTTTCTGGTTCCAGATGGCCTTCATGGCCTCCTGTTCGGCGACTTCGAGACGTGCCTGGGCTAACTCCACCGAGGCTTGAGCCAGCTTAAGTTGCGACGGGCGCTCCGGGGAAAACAGGTTGAAGAGGAAGGTCAACCCTATCCCCCACTCCATCTCATTCCCCGGCCTCAACCCGGCGCTGAGGGACACCACAGGCAGGGCAGCCGCCTGTGTGGCGCGGAGCTGCCGCTCAGCATTGTCCAAGGCATCCTGGGCCCTCTGCACATTTCCGTTCGCCTGAACGGCTTCCCAAGGGATATCCAATGCCAGGAGCTCCTTGGCCCTGGCCAAAATCTCGTCCACCGAAAGCTCGGGAGGGACAAGCTCATACTCCCCTTCGATCCCGAGCAAGGCCTTGAACTCACCCCTGGCTAGAGCGTATTCGGATGACCGCTTTCGAAACGTGATCTCTGCTTCCTTGACGGCTAATTCCGCCTCCAAACGGTCGAGGGCCCCCGCCAAACCGGCTTTTACCCTCTCGGTGACCCCGGCCAATCGGGCTTGGGCCGTGGACAATTTGGCCTCCGCCAGAGCCACCGCAGCCTCTTTCGCGAGGAGCTCACTGAATCGCCCGATCACTTCTAGCGCTACCTTGTTCTTCGTCTGCTCAAGCGCGTCCTCGGCCGACCTCACGCTCTCCTCGCGCAACTCCACCTGGTTGGGGGACAGCGCGGCGACGGGGTCATAGCGGTAGGAGAAGGAAAGCTCCCAGGACATTGACAAGGTGCCCGTGGCCCAATTGAAGGCCGGACTTAGGCTGAAGGATAAATCCGCACCCCTGAAGGGCGCTAGCTCCATGGACAGCTGCCCCTGCGCGGTCCCTGGAAACCCATCCCTGGGGGAGAGGCTAAACGGCTGGACCTGAAACCTCACTTGCGGGAGGAAAACCTTGGCCGCCGCAAGTTCTAGCTGAGCCATCGTGAGGTTCAGTTCCGCCTCCCAAACTTCCGAGCTATTGCCGAGTGCCAGCGTGATGGCCTGGCCCAAGGTCAGGGGTGAAGGCTGGGGTGCCGACAATGCGCCACTCCAAACCCCGAGACAGACCACAGCGAGGGAAAGACCGACGCGCCTCTTCACCATTGCAACCATCCTAATCGGGAACGGCCAAACGGACCAGGACATGTGAACAAGCGGCCATTCAGGGGCAAGGAAATGGCAATCCCTCTGGTAGGGAAGTATCTTCCCCCCTGGTATGGACCCAGCCTGGTCGTTCATCTGCAAGAGCCGAACCGCGCTTTACCAACGGGACCGCCTTGCCTCGCAATCCGAAGGACCCCGGGTGTCCGCCTTCCCACCCGATCTCGCAGCGCAGCCGGCTCTCCCGATACCGGCCCCCTGTCCGCTGCGCTTCCCTTCCGAGCGCCCCAATCTAAGGAGCGGACCTGTCCGCGGAGATCCCGACCGGGGGTCCGGCCGGCGCCCCTTGTCTCAACTGAGCAAGCCTCAGCGCTCCACAGCCCGCGCCCATCGAGATCGTCGTTGCGGTGCTCCGTACAGCACCGTTAACAGGCGGCAATGCAGAATCCATAGAGCAGCGGTGGAGATTCTGTAGAGATCCAAGGAGAGGGAACGCCCACGCC
The DNA here is from genome assembly GCA_024653305.1 of Candidatus Acetothermia bacterium. Taxonomy (NCBI): domain Bacteria; phylum Candidatus Bipolaricaulota; species Candidatus Acetothermia bacterium. The sequence goes on from JANLFW010000003.1 coordinate 99,342, forward strand.
TGAGGTTGCCCGCCTGACGGGACAATCCACCCTCTCCTCCGGTACAATCCGGCCTCGGAGGAGGGGATGGCTAGTGGCTCGGGTCAAGGCCCCCGTGGAGGAAGCGGAGCAGGTGGTGGGGAAGGCCGCGCCGCGCCTGGATGCCGAGGCGAAGGTGCGGGGCCAGGCCAGGTACGCCGACGACCTCGCCTTCCCCGGCATGCTCTACGGAAAGGCCATCCGCTCCGACCGCCCCCACGCCCGCATCCTCCGGCTTGACCTATCCCAGGTCGCCGCCCACCCCAAGGTGGCCTGTCTGGTCACGCCCAAGGACATCCCCGGGGAGAACGTCGTCCCCATCATCTACCGGGACATGCCCCTCCTTGCCAATGGGGTCGTGCGGTACGTGGGCGAGCCGATCGCCCTCCTGGCCGCGGAGACCCGGGAAGCGGCGGAGGAGGCGGCGGCCCTGGCCCAGGTGGCCTACGAGGACCTCCCGGCCGTGTTCGACCCCCTCGAGGCGATCCGCCCCAGCGCCCCCCAGGTGGCCGTCCCCGCGGCCGCCGAAGGGGGCAACGTCTTCAACCACATGGTCATCCGCAAAGGGGATGTGGAGCGCGGGTTCGCCGAGGCCGATGTGGTCGTGGAGGGGGAGTACCGGGTCGGCTACCAGGAGCACGCCTACCTCGAGCCGCAAGGGGTGATCGCCGTCCCCGAGGATGGCGGGATAACCGTCTATGGGACGCTCCAGTGCCCATTCTACGTGCAGAACGCGGTGGCCGCCGTGATGGGGTTTCCCCTCGCCAAGGTCCGCATCGTCCAGACCGCCACCGGCGGCGGGTTCGGCGGGAAGGAGGATGTGCCCAGCCATCTCGCGGCCATGGCCGCGGTGCTCGCCTGGAAGGCGGGCCGGCCGGTGAAGCTCGTCCTCCCCCGAGATGAGGACATCGCCACCACCTCCAAGCGCCATCCCGGGCTCGTCCGCTACCGCACCGGGGCCAAGCGGGACGGGACCCTGACCGCGGTCGAGGTGGAGTTCTACTACAACGCTGGCGCGTACCAGACCCTGTCCTCGGCGGTGCTGTGGCGGGGGCTCATCCATGCTGCTGGCCCATACCGGATCCCTCACGTGAAGGTGGACGGGTACTCTGTGGCCACGAACACCGTCCCCTGCGGGGCGTTTCGCGGGTTCGGCTCGCCCCAGGTCATCTTCGCCCACGAGTCCCAGATGGACGAGCTCGCCCGGGAACTGGGGATGGACCCGCTCGCGCTTCGGCGCAAGAACGCCCTCCGGGTGGGGGACGAGACGGCCACCGGGCAGCGGCTCACCGAATCCGTAGGGCTCCCGGAGGCCATCGGCCGGGCCCGGGAGCTCTCCCGCTGGGACGAACTCCAGGATGAGGTGGCCGCGTTCAACGCCCAGGACCGGTTCCGCCGCCGCGGGCTGGGCGCCTCCACGGTGATGTACGGGGTGGGCATGGGCGCAAAAGCCCCGCTCCTCGATAAGGCCGGGGCGTACCTCAAGCTCGAGGCGGACGGCTCGGTGACCCTGGCCGTGGGAACCACGGAGATGGGCCAAGGGGCCCAGACCGTCCTTGCCCAGATCGCCGCCGAGGGCCTCGGCGTCCCGCTCGCCTCGGTTCAGGTCGCCCCGGTGGACACGTCCCGGGTGCCGGACTCCGGGCCCACCGTGGCCTCCCGCACCACCACCGTCCAAGGGATGGCCGTCCTCGACGCGGCTGAGAAGCTCCGGGCCCGCATCGTCGAGGCCGCGATGGAGATGCTCGGCTGTCCCAAGGTCGTCCCCGGCGACGCCCGCTTCCACGATGCGCGGGATCCAACCCGCTCGGTCTCCCTGGCCGAAATCGCCCGCTGGATGTGGGCCCACAACTGGGACATGGCCGCCTCCGGTTGGGCCGAGGCCCGGCCGGTGGATTGGGACGCCAAGACCGGCCTTGGCAACGCGTATTTCGTGTACGCCTACGCCTGCCACATCGCCGAGGTGGAGGTGGATCTCCTCACCGGGGAGGCCCGGGTGACCCGGTTCTGGGCGGTACACGACTCCGGGAAGATCGTGAACCCGGACACGGCCCGGGGCCAGGTGATCGGAGGGATCGCCCAGGGGATCGGGTACGCCCTGATGGAGGAGCTCCCGGCCGAGGAGGGGCGGATCCTGTACCCCACGTTCACCGCTTACCACATCCCCACGGCGATGGACATGCCGGATGAGCTCGTGGTCGAGTTCGTCGAGGCCTCATACTCAGGGGGGCCGTTCGGGGCCAAGGGCCTCGGGGAGGTTCCGCTGATGGCCTCCCACGCCGCGGTGGCGAATGCGCTCTCGGCGGCCACAGGAACGCGCCTCCGCGCCTATCCGGCGACGCCGGAGCGGGTGCTGGACCTCATCGGCCGCGGCGCATAACCGACATGGCCAGAAAGGGCACCCCGTCCACCGGGATTCTGGCCCTGGCCCACGGCCTGAACGACGGGTACGGAAGCTTCCTTTCCGCCCTCCTGCCCCTCCTCATCGACCGGCTGGGGATCTCCCTCGCGCTCGCTGGGCTCCTCTCCTCGGTCCGCACCGGCGTGGCCTCGTTCGCCCAGCCTCCGGTGGGGATGGCGGTGGACCGCGTTGGCGCGCGGTGGTTCGTCCTGGTGGGCCCGGCGTTGACCACCACCGCGATGTGCCTCCTCGGGGTGTTGCCCACCTATTGGGCGGTAGCCACGGCATTGGTGGCGGCCGGGGTGGGGACGGCTGCGTTCCACCCGGCGGCGGCGTCCCTGGTGGCCGCGCACGGAAACCGCCGGGGCATCACCATGGCCCTGTTCTCCGCCGGGGGGACGATCGGGACCGCGGTAGGCCCGCTGCTCATCGCCGCGGTGGTCGGCCGGTTCGCCATGTCCGCTACTCCAGCCCTGCTCCTCCCCGCATGGGCGCTGGTCGCCCTGTTGGTGTGGGCCATTCCCCGCGAGCCGCGCCCTGCCGCCCAGGCCCGGCTCAAGCTGCGCTACCACCCCAACGCAAGGCAGCTCGTCCGGCTGTGGTCCATCGTCGTGCTCCGCGAGATCGTGGGTTCGTCCTACTTCACGTTCCTCGCCGTGCTGTGGACGCGGCGTGGGGCACCGTTGACCTTGGCCAGCCTGTCCCTCACCGTGTACGCCCTGTCCGGGGCGCTGGGCGACATCGTGGGCGGGCGCCTCTCTGACCGGTTCGGTCGCCGCCGGGTGATCGTGGGGTCCCTGGTAGGGGCGCTGCCCTGTCTCTACCTGTTCCTGCTCTCCGATGGTTGGCTGTCGTTGCTGTTTCTGGCCCTGGCCGCGGTGATGCTCCTTGCCTCCGCCCCGGTATCGGTGGTGCTGGGGCAAGAGTTGTTCCCCGAGCAGCGGGGGACGGTGTCCGGGGTCCTGATGGGGCTGGCGTGGGGAGTGGGGGCTCTCCTCATCACCCTCGTCGGCTACCTCGGTGACCTCTTGGGGCTCGATGTTGCCCTGGGGATCCTGACCTGTCTCTTGGTGCCAGCGGCCCTCCTCGGGGTAGGCCTCAAGGAGCCGGCCCCGACGGCGTAGAACTGACCAGCTGGGTTTAGTCCAGCTCGTCGAACAGGGTGCGCGGGCCTTCCCGTTCTTCCCCCAAGGCGAGGGCGGGTTGAACCTCCTCGACCTTGCCCTGGCCGGGAAGGACGGCCACGTCCCCGGTGCAGAACGCCTGGTACGGGCAGTACCGGCACTGGTCGAATTCCCAATCGGACCTGTCCGGCAAGGGAGGGAGCCTCCCCTCGACGAAGATCTGCTGCCGCAGCTGCTCGAACGTGCGGATCACCCGGTCCACCGCTTCCCGGTCCAGGTCCACCAGGAACTCCCGCAGCTCCTGGGTGGCCTTGTTCTCGGCGAGGATGATCCCCTGGGGGATGGCGAAGTAGTGGAGGTAGAGCTGGAGCTGGAGGTAGTGGTCGCGCCGGGGGGCAGCCGCCATCTGGTCAAAGTTGTAGGGGTGGACGGTCTTGATCTCCACCACGTAGTTCTTGCCGTCGACGGAGACGATGGTGTCCGCCCGACCGTGGAACAGCTTCCCGGGAGGGATGGGCACCTCGGCGGCGACGACGACGCCCAGCCCATACAGGGCCTGCACGAGCCGGCGGTGGGCGTCCTCGCCCACCGCCAGCTTCCGCGCGGTCAGGCCGTCCAACGGGGGCTTGGGGAAGCCCTTGACCGCGTAGTAGATCTGGCGCGGGCACTTGCTGACCTCGCTCACGTAGAAGTAGTCACGGGCACGAGCCCTCTCTTCCCGTTGGAAGAACTCCTCAAGCCGTTCGGCAAGCATGGCGATCGAGTCTAACCCGGCCCGAGCGGCCAGGCAACGGGCGTGACGAGGATTACAGATCATCGAGCACGTCTAGGACGTCCAGTTCCGTCACTTGGGCCGGCACCCCGAGGAGCGCGGCCAGGTTGGGCTGCGTCGCCCCGTCGTCGCCGGAGATGAGCTCCTTCACGTATAGGCCGCCCTGGCATAGGACGTCGACCTCGGCCTCGGTGGGGGAAAGGAGCTTCCCCTGAACCGCGTGGACCCGTCGCCTGCGGACCATGTCCGCCCGGCGGTGGCGGACCCGGGTCGGGGTGCGCTGCTCGATCTCCCCGACCAGGGAAGCGAGGGCCTGCCGGAACGCGGGTTCGTCCACCGGGCGCGCGAGCTGGATCCGGGCCCGGTACCGTTTGTCGGCCCGCTCCTCCTTGACCTTCTCCACCAGGTCGGCGGTGGCCGGGCGGAGGTCGAGGACCTCGATCGCCCCTGCCGCGGCGGCGTCCACCTCGCGGGCGATGGCCGCGAGGTCCAGCGTGCGCCGCTTGGGCTCCCGGACCTCCAGCACGAACGGCCGCCCGCGGCCGAGCATGCGGGCGTCGATGTCCTCGCGCCCGGCGCCGTGGAGGTGCCCGCCGGTGCCGTGGGCCGCGGCGAGGAACGCGGGCAGGATCAACTCTTCAACCGACGTCGGGTACTGCTTGCCCGTCCCGTGGCACCGTTCGCAGCCGCGGCCGCGGCATCCACGGCATGGCCAGTGGGTCTGGGGGATGCCGCGCACGAGCTTGCGGTAGCGGCCGTAGAAGTAGACGGGGTTTATCACGAGCTCGATCGTTCCCCGGTCGAGGTCCACGGTGAACTGCACGTCCGGGCGCTGGAAGTCCACCGTAGCCGTCCGTCCCTGAACGGCGAGGGCCCGCTCGAACGCCTTGCCAAGCTCCCGGTTCATGTCCCGCTTGAACGGCTCCGCCCACGGGGACGGAAACCGTTCATCGAGGAACTCCTCGATTGCCGCCAGGCGTGGGGTGAGGTGGACCCCGAACAGGAACGTGGTGAACTCGTGGTCCTGGACGAGCCCGGCTGCTTCCTGGCCCCACGCCGGGACACGGTCGAACAGGCCTTCACAGACCCAGCATCGCTCGGGCGCCACGGGAACCGTCAGCCCTGAAGCCGCGGCCCGCACGTACTGGCCCCGCTCGGCGTTGGTGAGCCCTTCCCCGAGGAGGGCGAACCGACGGCCCAGGCACCGATCGCAGATCGGCCCAGCAGCAAGGAGGCTTGCGGCAAGCTCGATGGGGCCCATGGGGGAGAATTATAGGCCAGGGGTGTTGTCGGTTCATTCACCTTAGCTGGGTCAGGGAAGTCCATGGTTAGAGGACAAAGGAAGCCTGTATTGCGGGCGTGGAAGGGTAGGCCTCTGAGCCCCAAGTCGGTCGGCTTGTACCTCCCATAGGTGGTCCACGAACCGCGAGATGACAAAAAACAAGACCTGAACACTTGCTTGGATTTTCAAGCGGCCCATAAGTCCTCCCGAAGTTCGTAGTCTCGACCCTGTTCGAGCATCGACCACATCACCCGCGCCATGTGCCGCCCAAGAGCCCGCACCGTCTGGTCATGCTTCTTCCCCTCCGCTCTCTTCCTGTCGTGGTAAGCCCTGGACCGAGGACCCTGTGCGATGGGCCGGGCCACCGACGTCTTACCGAACCTCGGGAGGGCTGGTGATCCCCACCCGTGACCAGGGTACGGGACCCCCCGGGACCACACCATCCCCCGGTGGACGGTCCTAGGAGGAAAACCGCGGGACGGGGGAGGCGTTCCTGAGACGGTGGTGCTTCTGGGGCGATTCACTCCTGCCTGCGGCCGCTGATCGAAGCGGTCAAAGCTAAGGCGCGCGGTTTACGGCACCAGCAGGAACCTCATCTTGGCCGCCAAGCTTGACCCATCTTCTACAGCTCCGGCCGCGGGCGAAGGCCAGGATGCAGATCTGATCGCATCGCAGGGTGAAGAAACGCCAGAACCTGGTGCCAGGGTTGTGGGCCTCGCTCTTGACTTCTCCCCTCATCCAAGCCAGCGTGGCGGTGGGAGGCGATGGGGGATGTTCATCCGCCAGAAGAAGGTCGGCCGGCACGTCTACCTCCAGCTCGTGGAGAACCGGTGGGAGGGGGCGCCACCCGCCAGTGGATCGTAGCGAGCCTGGGGAGACTGGATCGGGTGCGGGAGAGAGGGCAGCTTGATGTGCTGCTGCGTTCGCTGGGGCGGTTCGCGGAAGGGGTGGAGGTCCAGGGCGCCCAGGCACGGGG